>CBDUDJ010000036.1:0-9849 GCA_965365885.1 uncultured Gammaproteobacteria bacterium | reverse complement strand
CCACCGAGATCTACACTCTTTCCCTACACGACGCTCTTCCGATCTGGGCTTTTGATGTAGTCAGGCGAGTCAAAATTGATCACGCCGTCTCTATCTAAGAGGATCAGTCTGGTCATGGAATTCGGGGTGGGTACAATCGCGGCGCAATCTACGGGATCTGAAGGCCATGGTCAAAAAAGAACACAAACGCTGCTCATGGTGTGGCAGCGACCCGCTCTACATCACCTATCATGATGAGGAGTGGGGAGTGCCTGAACCGCGGGATGCTGAATTGTTCGAACGCCTCGTGCTCGAAGGAATGCAGGCCGGTCTTTCCTGGCTGACGATACTGCGAAAAAGGGCCAACATGCGGGAACGGTTTTATGGTTTCGATCCTGAGCTCGTTGCCAAAGCGGGTCCGAAAGAGGTGGCTGCCTGGTTGCAGGACCCGGGTATCATTCGTCACCGGGGTAAGCTCGAGGCGATGGTAGGCAATGCCCGGGCGATGGCCGAACTGGATGGTGGGCTGGGAAAATTTCTCTGGTCCTTCGTCAATCACCAACCGCAACAGAATCGATGGCGCACGCTCAGCGACGTGCCGGCAGAAACTGAAACCTCCAAGGAGATGGCTAAGGCCTTGAAGAAAGTAGGATTTCGTTTTGTGGGTCCGACAACCTGTTATGCATTTATGCAGAGCGCCGGGCTCGTCAATGATCATCTGCTCGATTGTGACGCCTACGACCGTTGTCGGAAGGCAAGCCGCAGTTGGAAAAACTAGCCCCCCTTCTGCTGTCCGGTGGCACGCGACTGCTGGCGTTACTGCCGTTTTCTGTTGTGCAATTCGTCGGCCGATTCATCGGCTGGACTGCATGGATCATCCGCAGCAAGTCCGCCAACATAACCAGGACCAACATCCGACGCTGTTTCCCGGCCATGAGTGAAAGTGATCGCACGACGCTTGCGAAACAAAGCCTCCAACACACCGGGTGTCTGCTCGCAGAGACGGGAATCGTCTTTCACTGGCCGGCGGAGAAGATCGAAAATTTGTTGGTCGAAGTAGAAGGTGACGCGCTCATAGAGACAGCAATTGCCGAACACCGCGGTATTTTGTTGCTCGCGCCACACTATGGGAACTGGGACATACTGTCGTTGTATCTTGGTCGGTTTGGCGTGACTGCATTGTATGATCCACCGCGAATTGCCGCGCTGGAGTTGCCGATACGTGATGCACGGGCACGCACCGGGTCGATCTTGCTGCCCATTGATGCGTCTGGCTTGCGTGGTGTTTATGGGGCGCTCAAGACCGGCAAGTTGGTCGGCATCCTGCCGGATCAGGTGCCGTCGCGCAGCGCTGGCCTCTATGTGCCGTTCTTCGGGCAGCCGGCATTGACGATGACGTTTGCGCATCGCCTGATAAGCGCGACCAAGCCAATCGTGATTATGGGTAATGCACTGCGGCAGCGGGAGGGCTTTCGTATTGAGCTGCGCACGGTCGACGCAGCGATTCACGCATCGACCGCAGAAGATTCTCTGGCTGCCATGAATACCGCGATCGAAGAACTCGTGCTGGAAAATCCCGCGCAGTATCAGTGGGAATACAAGCGTTTCAAGAAACGGCAAGCCGGCACACCGGGTATCTACGCAGACGACGATTAGCAGTGTGTTGAAAAACACACTGCTGGTCTCGCCACAGGCTGCTAGTTCGTATTCAACGGCGCCAGAATTCGGGTGTCAGCAGTACCAGCAACGTGAAGATTTCCAGACGTCCCAGCAACATTGCAAAGACCAATATCCATTTCACTGCAGCGGGCAGACTTTCGTAGTTCATAGCGACATCGCCGAGCCCCGGACCCAGATTGTTCAGACAGGCACCGACGGCGGAAAAAGCCGTGATGAAATTGAGATCGGAGACGACCATGAGGAGGCACACCATGACCAGAAAGACGATCACATAGACCGAGAAAAACCCCCAGACAGCTTCGATCACACGATCCGGCACACGCTGCGAGCCGAGTTTTATTGGAAAAACTCCATTTGGATGGATCAGACGCCTGATCTCGCGATAACCCTGAAGATAGATCAACACCACTCTGATGATTTTCACGCCGCCAGCGGTGGATCCGGCGCAGCCACCGGCGAACGCGGCCAGCAGCAGGAGTATCGGTGCAACAGATGGCCAGATGCTGAAATCAGTGGTCGTGTAGCCGGTGGTCGTGGCAATTGATACCGCCTGAAAAATCCCTTCCCGCAATGGCGCTGCGGAGGCTCCGGGATGCTGATAGAGCACCGCGACGACAATCACCGTCACGACGCTGAGCACAAAGACATACCCCCGCACCTCGATATCGCGGAAATACAGCAGCGGGTTGCGCCGGTTCAACGCGACAAAATGCAGGCCGAAGTTGATGCCGGAGATAATCATGAAGACGATCGCCACCGTCTCGATCGCTGCGTTGTTGAAGAAGCCGATACTCGCATCGTGAGTCGAGAAGCCACCGATCGCCACCGTGGAGAAACTGTGGCAGATGGCATCAAAAAGCGACATTCCGGCAAGCCAGTAAGAGGCGGCACAGGCAATCGTCAAGCCGAGGTAGAGATACCACAGAGCTCTGGCGGTCTCGGTAATCCTGGGAGTGAGCTTGGCGTCTTTGACAGGCCCTGGCGATTCTGCCCGATACAACTGCATGCCGCCGATGCCGAGCATGGGGAGGATCGCCACTGCCAGGACAATGATCCCCATACCGCCCAGCCATTGCAGGAGCTGCCGGTAAAATAGAATCGATTTAGGCAGATCGTCGAGACCGCTGAGAACGGTCGCGCCCGTCGTTGTGAGTGCGGACAGAGATTCGAACGCCGCATCCGTGAACGATGCGTTGACGCTTTCGGAAAGATAAATCGGAATCGAGCCAAACAGACCAAGACTCAGATAAAACAGAACGGTAATCAGGAAACCGTCGCCGCTGCGTAGTTCGCGTTGACGTCCGCTGATCAGCACCAGAATCAGACCCGCGACAAGTGTGACGACAAAAGCCAGCCCGAACGTCGACGTCGTATCCTCGTCGAACCACAAATATGCCACGATCGCGGTGACGGCCAACGTCGAACTGAACAGTGTCAGTAGAACACCGGTAATACGAAAGATGGCGGAGAAATGCATGACCTAGAAGAAGGTCAGTCCAACCTGGAAAAGTCGTTCCACCACGGGCACCTGTTTCTTGTCGAGCAGGAAGAGAATGACGTGATCTTCGGACTGAACAACTACATCGTCGTGAGCGATCATCACCTCATCGCCTCGCACGACTGCACCGATTGTCGTCCCCGTTGGCAGAACGATGTCCTTGACCGCGCGGCCCACGACCTTCGAACTCTTCGCGTCGCCGTGGGCAATTGCCTCGATGGCTTCGGCGGCACCGCGGCGCAGACTATGGACCTGGGCGATATCGGCGCGGCGCACGTGAGTGAGCAATGAACTCGTGGTTGCCTGTTGCGGCGAAATCGCAATATCGATTTCGCCACCCTGTACCAGGTCGACGTACGCAGGTTTGCCGATTAGCGTGATGACCTGGCGGACGCCGAGCCTCTTTGCGAGCAGCGATGACATGATGTTCACTTCGTCATCGTTAGTCACCGCGCAGAATGCATCGCACTGTTCGATATTTTCCTCCAACAGCAGTTCCCGGTCGGTAGCATCTCCATGTAAAACGACCGTGCTGTCGAGTAACTCAGCAAGGTCTTCGCAGCGGGCGGCGTTGTATTCGAGCAATTTGACAGAAAAGTAAGGCTCGATCGCCTTGGCCAGCAACGTACCGATGTTGCCACCCCCGGCAATCATGACCCGTTTGTAGGGGCGCTCGACGCGGCGAAGTTCAGACATGACCGCATTGATGTGCTCTGCAGCGGCGATGAAAAATACTTCATCATCCGCCTCGAGCACCGTATGACCCTTCGGCAGGATCGCCTTGCCCCGCCGGAATATTGCCGCTACTCGGGTGTCTACATTGGGCATGTGCTGGCGCAGGAAACTCAGTTCCTGGCCGACAAGCGGTCCACCGTAATAAGCTCTGACGGCGACCAGCTGGACTTTCCCGCCGGCAAAATCCAGCACCTGCAAAGCGCCCGGATGTTCCAGTAACTGCCGGATGTTATCGGTGACGACTTCTTCGGGATTGATCAGAACGTCGATGGGCATGTGTTCCTGGGTGAAGAACCCTTCACGGGCCAGGTAGCTTGCACTGCGGATGCGGGCGATCTTCGTCGGGGTGCGAAACAGGGAGTAGCAGACCTGACAGGCCACCATATTGACCTCGTCGCTTGGTGTGACGGCGATCAGCATGTCGGCATCGTCCGCACCTGCCCGGCGCAGGACGTCCGGATGCGAGGCGGAGCCGCGAACGGTCTGGATGTCGAACTTAGCTCTGAGTTCGTCGAGCACCCGGGCGTCGTGATCGACCAGCGTCACATCGAAGGCTTCATTGGCGAGGTTCTCAGCCAGGGTGCCTCCGACCCGACCGCCTCCGAGGATGAGTATCTTCATGCGATGCGTTTTTCCAGTAGCGCGTAGTAAAAGCCATCCACCGAAAGATCCGGTGTAGCAACCTGCGGTGAGCGCGACGCGCCCGCATTTTGCAGCGGGAGCAATTGCCAGCCGTGAGTAGTGGCCTGGCCGACGGGTAATTCAATCACGTTGATCAGAGCGTCTTCTTGTTTGCCAACGAAGTCACCGACAACAGCATCGTTTTCTTCCGTGAACAACGAGCAGGTGCAATACAGAAGATTACCGCCGGGGCGCAGCGTGCGCCACAGATTGGTGAGCATTGTGGCCTGCAACTGCGTATACACGGCAATGTCTTCGGCTTCGCGCAGCAGCTTGATGTCAGGATGCCGGCGCAGCGTACCGGAGCCGCTGCAGGGCGCATCGAGGAGAATTTTGTCGAACGGCTCAGCGGACCACCACGTGAGGGACGTTGCGTCTCCTTCAATTATCGTAAGACGCTCGGCACCGAGTCGGACAGCTTCCTGGCGCAAGTGGTCGCAGCGCCGTGGGCTGAGCTCGACGGCGGTGAGGTCGGCGTCCGGCAACCGCTCGCGGCAGTGAAAGAGCTTGCCACCAGGTGCCGCGCAAGCATCGAGCAGCCGCTCGGCGGTTGCCTCGCGGGCGTCCCCATAGGGCTGCCTGCGGCTCGGTCCTGCAAGCAGTTCAGCGGCGAACAGCGCTCCCGCATCCTGCACTGAGACGCTCCCGGCTGCGTAGTCAGGCAACGTGCTGCTGGCAACCGGCGAGGTCAGGATAAGGTGCTCCGGCAGCCAACCCGGAGCTTGAGCGATTCCTGCCTGCTCCAGCGAGCGGCTATAGGCGGCGGCCGAGGTCCTGGCGAGATTCACGCGCAGCGACATCGGCGCTCGAGCCAGGCTACCCGCACAGATGGCCGCGAGGTCGGCCGGGTAGGCGACACGCAGTCGGGAGATCATCCATTCGGGTAGATCGAACATTCGTTCGGTTTCTGAAACCGTCCTTGCTCGCCCGCTCTTGCCGGCTCCCGAAGCGCCCGCGGCGCCTCGAGAAGAGCCCGCGGCGCCTCGAGAAGAGCCCGCGGCGCCTGGAGAAGCGCCCGCGGCGTCTGCAGAGTCACCGGCGGCGATTCGCCGCAGTACGGCGTTCACGAGTCCCTTGGCCCAGGGCTTGCGCAGGTGGCGACACGCGGCAACGGTTTCATGGATGGCGGCATGGGCCGGAATTCGCATATGTTGAAGTTGGTAAGCGCCCACTAACATGAGACACATCAGGTCCCGGTCTTTCCGTCGAAAAGGTTGCTCGAGCTGTCGCTCAATGGTGTGGCGCAGCGAGAAGTAGTAGCGCAGGCTCCCCAGCACGAACTCCTGGCAGATAGGCGCAAGTCGCGCCCCCCGCATGAGCTGGTCGGTGGTTTTCTTGTCAGCGATGACCCCGAGCAATATGCGCGCCGCCAGTGCCCGCTCGCTAGGCGCGGGCGGCATCGAAGCGCGCTCCGTGGAAAAAGAGGGCGGGGTAGCCGTTCACGGCTTCAGCGGCGGAGAGAGGGCGCCCCTTGCCGCGGTTGAGTTGCAGGCGTTGCAGCCGCAAATCGCCGCTGCCGGTTGCGATCGTGATGCCGAGTTTGCCCGCCTGGATAATGCTCCCGGGTGGCGCAGTCTGCCCTTCGCTGCCGCTGGCAACCTCAGCTGCAAGCAGGCGAACTCGGGTGTCTGCAAGCATCGCGTGCACCGGCAGCCTGGGGGTCAGTGCGCGAATCTGGCGGGCAATCGCCTCGGCGCTGGCAGTCCAGGCCACCTGCGCATCGGCGCTCGTCAGTTTGGCAGCATAAGTTGCCTCGACTTCATCCTGGGCGGTGGGTTGCGCATCTGCGAGTCCCGGCAGGCACTCCAGCAGTGCCTGCGCGCCGAGCAATGCGAGCGCTTGCGTGAGTTCCCCGCCCGTCCAGGCCGGGTCGATCGGCAGCGCCCGGCTGAGGTAGACCGGTCCGGTGTCGAGCCCTTTGTCCATTGCCATGATGGCAATTCCCGAGGTCACATCGCCCGCAAGCATCGCCCGTTCCACCGGGGCGGCACCGCGCCATCTGGGTAACAGCGAGGCATGCACGTTGAGACAGCCGTAGCGTGGTTCTGCCAGCAGGGCAGGCGGCACGAGCAGGCCGTAAGCGGCGACGATCAGCGCATCCAGCGCGCAGTCGGCGACCGATACATCGCGCAAAGTCGTCGGCTGGCGTATCTCGATGCCTGCACTTTCAGCAACAATTTTGACAGCACTGGGTTTCTTCCGTCGGCCTCGACCGAATGGACGGTCGGGTTGTGTCAACACGATGACTGGAGTCTGTTCTGCCTGGATCAGTGCCTGCAGAATGGTTGCGGCAAACTGTGGGGTTCCGGCGAAGCCCAGGCGTGGTGCCAGGCCAGATGATTGTTGTTTACCGGTCACGTGTGCTTGATTCGACTTCAGGCCTGGATACGCTGCTGCTTTTCCAGTTTCCGGCGGATCCGCGTGCGTTTGAGGTTCGACAGGTAGTCGACGAAGAGCTTGCCATCGAGGTGATCGCATTCGTGCTGAATACACACCGCAAGGACGCCTTGTGTTTCCAGTTCGAGTGGTTCGCCGAACTGGTCGAGGGCGGTCAGCCGGATACCTTCGGCGCGGCTGACAGGTTCGTAAAACCCGGGTACCGACAGACAACCCTCTTCGGTTTCGATCAGCTCGCCAGACAATTCGAGTTGCGGGTTGACGAAAGCGTGCGGCTCATCGCGGTTTTCTGAGACATCCAGAACGATGATCCGCTGGTGGACGTTAACCTGGCTCGCAGCAAGACCGATGCCCGGCGCGTCGTACATGGTTTCCAACATGTCGGCAATGAGTGTGCGAATCGAGTCGTCCACTACCTTGACCGGTTTAGCCGTAGAGCGCAGGCGAGGGTCGGGATATTCGAGAATTTCGAGGATTGCCATATGGGTTTTTCAAGCTTTACCAGCCTATGTTCAGCCTATGTGATGTATCTCTAGTATTGGTCTAATTCAGACTGCTAAGATTGTGAAGAGTATAACTTTTTTCACTTGGAACAGACCCGGTTTGATAGCTTCGAAAAGCAGTGGGAATTCGTCTTGATCCCGGTACCAGTGAAAGAGCACTTGTTCGAAACATCGGCATGATAGCGGTACCAACTGACCGTCGCGAGAAAAACCGCAGCGCTGCGGCGGCTAGCTTAAAGGCTGCGGCCCGGTTAAAAGTTGCGGCCGGTTAGAAGCTGGGTCCGCGTTACAAAAGGAATGGAATCATGAGGAAATTGCGCACCGTTCAGCGAGTCTTACTCGCCGGTTTCTTAAGCGTTGCCGCAACAGCATGGACTGCTGACCAGGATATCAGTCAATACCTGAAATCAGACCATCCGGATGTCTATACGGTGGTCAAGGGCGATACGCTGTGGGGTATCTCGGGTGCGTTTCTGGAACGCCCGTGGTTGTGGCCGGAAATCTGGCGGCTCAATCCGCAGATCGACAACCCGCATCTGATCTTTCCCGGCGACCGGATTGCTCTGATCTGGGTGGACGGACAACCACGGCTGGTCCTCGAGCGTGGAGCTGCCGGGCGTACCGTCAAAGTGACACCGTCAGACACTGTGTCGCTGACAGCGCAGATACGTTCCGAACAATTGGATTCCGCTATCCCGGCGATTCGCCTGGATGCGATACAGAGTTTCCTCGTGCAGAACAGGATCGTCGAGTCGGGAATGCTCGACGCAGCACCCTACGTTGTGCAGGGCGAAAGCGAGCGGCTCGTGCTTGGCGCGGGCGATCGGCTCTACATTCGCGGCGTGTTGGATGATGACGAGAGCTTCAATATCGTTCGCAAAGGCCAGCTCTACGTGGATCCGCAGACCTCAGAGATTCTTGGCCTCGAAGCGACCTACATCGGTCTTGGCCGGGCGGTGGCGCAGGATGATGGCGTTGCGACGATGTATATGTCCAGTTCGCGTGAGGAAGCCCAGATTGGCGACCGGATTCTGCCTACCGAAGAGCGCAGAGTGGAATCGAGCTTCTTTCCCAGCCCTGCGCCCGATGACACCAGGGGCGAGATCATTTCTGTGTTCGGCGGTGTCTCTCAGGTTGGCCAGTTCGACGTTGTCGTGGTCAATCGGGGCGAGCGTGAGGGTATTGCCGTGGGTAATGTAATGGCCATCTATAAGCGTGGCGCCATGGCCCGTGACCGTGTGGCGAATGAAACCATCCGACTGCCAAGCGAGCGTGCGGGCCTGATGATGGTGTTTCGTACCTTCGAGAAACTGTCATACGCGCTGGTGCTCATGACCGAAATACCACTTGCGGTGAATGACGAAGTACGTACTCCATGACGCGCCTGAGCAGGCGTTAACGCCTGACAAAGGCCTGCGCAATTAGCTGCGCGATTCGGCCGCAGGACTCAAGCAAAATCGCCCCCTGGTGGGGCGATTTTTTTTGCCCGGGATAACCGCATAAACCTGCGCCGAACGGCACTAGCCACCCCGAGGAGTTTGCTGCGGGGCGCCGCCGCAATGAGGCCAACCGTGAACCGGAGTCACAAATAACCGTAGAGCAAGTGCCCGAACAACCAGTCGCCGCGAGCGCGATCTGGCTGGCGCTTGGTTCCTGCCCGGCAAAACCGTCACGCCACCAGCTCGCACAGGCGCTGCAGCGCGGCGAAAGCCCGCAGGACGTGCTGTTCGGGTTGCTGGGTCAGCGGCGTGGCAGCGGCCTGCTCGAGCGTGCGCGAGAGCAGATCGTGAGCCTGTCGCAGGTGGGAATCCGCGTGTTGTGCCACACGGATGCTGAATTTCCCGCGCTGTTGCGGAGCATTCCTGATGCGCCGCATGTGCTTTTCTTCAGGGGAAGCCTTGCATGCCTGGCAGCGCCGACAGTTGCGATTGTGGGGGCCCGTCGAGCGACCCGGGTCGGCCTGGAGATCGCCCATACGCTTGCGCAACGGCTCGCTGCACAGGGCATCGTCGTAGTCAGCGGCTTGGCGCTCGGCATCGACAGCGCCGCCCATCGCGGAGCCCTCAGCGGGGAAGGAGCCCTCAGCGGGATAAAAGCCCCCAGCACCGGCCGCTCGATTGCCGTGCTCGGCAGCGGCCTCAACCGCGTACAGCCAGCGACAAACCGCGGGCTTGCCCAATCACTGGTTGCCCAGGGTGGCCTTGTCGTCAGTGAGTATCTGCCGGCTCAGCGCGCCGCGCCCTACCATTTTCCGGAACGCAATCGCTTGATCAGCGGCTTGAGCCTTGGCGTGATCGTGGTAGAGGCCGGTGAGCGTAGCGGCTCCCTGATCACGGCGCGCCTGGCGCTCGAGCAGGGCCGTGAAGTAATGGCGGT
>CBDUDJ010000035.1:0-9954 GCA_965365885.1 uncultured Gammaproteobacteria bacterium | reverse complement strand
AAACACGACCAGAAGATCGACCTGCTTGAATGGGTGCTGCACCGCCTGCTCATAAAAGACCTGTTGCCGCATTTTGAAGGGCGGCGAGGTGTCCGCACTAAATACCGGTCCTTGCGACCGGTTGCCGGTGCCGTCGCAACCGTGCTGACGACACTCGCCCGCTTCGGCCACGAAAACGATCCGGCAGGTCAAGCGCAGGCCTTTCGCTTGGGCGCCAGCGAAGCGGAGCTCGATATCAATCCCGACAGCGACGATGATCCAAACTTCAGTCGGTTGAATGCAGCAATTCGTGAACTCCGGCGGCTGCAGCCCCTCGCCAAGCCGAAGATCATCAAGGCCTGCGCTGCGACCGCGATGGCCGATGACCACATCAGCGGTCGCGAAGGCGCCCTGCTGCAGGGAATCGCCGCTGCGCTGGACTGTCCGCTGCCGCCCTCGATTTACAGTAGTGTAGAATAGCCCTTTCCAACACATGCGCCGCTGATGGCTGAAGCCAGCAATCCGCCTCTCCCGTTAAAAGAAAGACAGCTTGCGGCCCTGGACCTGGGTTCGAACAGTTTTCACCTGCTGGTGGCACAGGAAAGCAACGGCCGCATCCAGGTTATCGACAAAATCAAGGAAACGGTCCGCCTGGCTGACGGGCTGCTTGAAGGCGAAGAACTCACAGCCGAAGTCGTGGAGCGGGCGTTGGATTGCCTCAATCGATTCAGCCAGCGTTTGCGAGGCCTGCAAGCCGAGGACATCCGCGTCGTCGGAACGAACACACTGCGCCGCGCGCGAAATTCAAAGAAATTTCTGCAGGAAGTCGAGCAGATACTCAATTCAAAAGTTGAGGTTATTTCCGGCCGCGAAGAAGCTCGCCTTATCTATCTTGGCGTCTCACATTCACTTGAAGATAACTTCGATCGACGGCTGGTGGTCGATATTGGCGGCGGCAGTACGGAAATTGTTCTCGGCCGGAGTTTTCGCGCGGAGATCACAGAGAGCCTGCATCTGGGTTGCGTCAGCATGACGTATCGTTGTTTCGAAGATGGTCGGTTACGCGCCAGTCAGTTCAAAAAGGCAATCGATCTTGCTCGCCAGGAAATGGAACCATTCGTGCATCGCTACCTCGATAGCGGCTGGGATACCGCAATCGGCGCTTCCGGCACAATACTTGCGATCAGCGAAATCCTGCAGCACCTTACGCCCGATGAAGAAACGATAACGCGCGACGGGCTCAACGCAATTCGCAAGGCCATGGTCGGCGCAAAAAGCATCGATAAAATCTCAATCCCCGGCCTGGCTCCTGAGCGTGCTCAGGTGCTTCCCGGTGGTCTTGCAATTCTCCTCGGCCTGTTCGAATCGCTGAACATCGACAGTATGGAAGCATCCAGCGGCGCGCTCAGGGAAGGCCTCCTCTACGACCTGCTCGGACGGGTATACGATCAGGATGTCCGCGAAAACAGCGTGCGCGATCTCGCCACCCGTTATCACATCGATTTAAGCCACGCCCGTGGGGTACGCGAATCCGCGATTGCGCTCCTTGCACAGATTGCTACGGCGTGCGATCTCACTGACTCGCGTGACAAGCTTCTCCTGAGCTGGGCCGCCGATCTGCACGAAATCGGCATGGATATCGCCCACAGCCAATACCACAAACACGGCGGCTATCTTCTGCAGAACATGGAGATGCCGGGTTTTTCACGGCTCGATCAAAGCGATCTTGCAACGCTCGTGCGCCTACACCGACGTAAGTTTCCCGACAAAGAGGAAGAACCCGGTGAATCTCTCGTGCGCCTGGTCGTTGTCCTCAGACTCGCAGTGCTTCTGCATCGCAGCCGCGACAGCGAACCCCTCCCACACATCGACATTCAGATCAAAAACGAAAAAATACTTCTGCGTTTTCCGGAAGACTGGCTGGCCGGCCACCCGCTGACCAAGCTGGACCTCGAGCAGGAAGCACAGCACCTTTCGAGCATTCCCTTTACGCTGAAGATCGACAAGTAATACTCAGGCGTCGCCCAGTTCCGTCATGAGCGTTTCCTGCGCGCTACGTCGCTTGCCCGAGGGAGGGTTGAGCCGTTCGTATTTACCGTGCGAATACAGTACCCAGGCCTGGCAGTTATCGCTCATGTAGTAGCCGCATTCACGCATGATTCGCTTGCGCAGCTTTTCGTCTTCAACAGGGAAACAGGTTTCCACGCGATTAAAAAAGTTACGCCCCATCCAGTCCGCGCTCGAAAGATATAGCTTCGCGTCACCACCGTTTTCGAAGTAGAAAACTCGGGTATGTTCCAGAAACCGGCCCACCACCGAGCGAACCTTGATGTTGTCCGAGATGCCTTTCACACCCGGTCTCAATGAACACACCCCTCTTACCACGAGTTCAATTTTGACACCGGCGCATGATGCGCGGTACAGCGCCTGAATGACCTGCGGCTCCACGAGCGAATTCATCTTGGCGAATATCCGGGCAGGCTTCTTCTTCGCGGCGAAATCCGCTTCCCGCTCTATGTATTCGAGAATGGATTTGTGCAGAGTAAAGGGGGACTGCAGCAACTTTTTCAATTTTGTCGTCTTTCCCATCGATGTCAGCTGTTGGAAAAGCTGCTGCACATCTTCGCCTATCTGTGGATCGGCGGTGAAAAATCCGTAGTCCGTATACAAACGCGTGGTCCGCTGGTGGTAGTTGCCTGTGCCCAGGTGGACATAGCGGCGCAGCCTACGGCCTTCCCGCCGTATTACCATGCTCATTTTACTGTGCGTTTTGTGTCCTACCACGCCGTACACGACCTGCGCACCGACGCTCTGCAGATGGTTTGCGAGTTCGATGTTCGCTTCCTCATCGAATCGAGCCCGTAATTCGATGACCACAAGCACTTCTTTGCCGCTGGCTGCCGCATTTGTGAGCGCTTCAACCACAGCGGACTCCGGACCGGTTCGATAAAGCGTCTGGCGAATCGACAGTACCTGCGGATCTGCTGCAGCCTGCCGGAGAAAATCAAGGAAGGGTGCAAACGACTCAAAGGGATGATGCAGGAGCACATCCGCCTCGCGAATGGCCTCGAATACATCACTGGCTGCGCGCAGCGCCTCCGGAATGCTAGGCGTGAAGCCCGGATACTTCAGCTCGGGCCGGTCGACGAGTTCAGGTACCGTTGCCAGCCGCATGAGATTCACCGGACCGTTACAACGATAGACACTGTCCGCTGAAAGCCGGAACTGTGCAGCGAGCAGCGCTTCAAATTCATCGGGACAATCGGAGGCAACCTCGAGCCGCACCGCATCGCCAAACCGACGCGATGAGATCTCCCCCTCCAACGCCCTGAGAAGATCATCCACCTCTTCCATGTCTACGAAGAGGTCACTGTTGCGGGTGACTCGAAACTGATAACAGCCTGTGGCCGTCATGCCGGGGAACAGTGCCGAGACATGCGCTTCGATGATCGACGACAGCAATACAAATTCGTTGGGTGTCTGTGCACAGTTTTCCGGCAGGCGGACGACACGTGGCAAGGCACGCGGGGCTTGAAGGATCGCACGGCCATTGCGACGGCCGAATGCGTCTTCACCTTCGAGGCTGACAATGAACGTCAGACTCTTGTTTAACGGTTCGGGGAAAGGATGTGCCGGATCAAGGGCAATCGGACTCATGATCGGTGCAAGTTCGCGATTGAAATAGCTTTTCAACCATTTCCGTTGCTTGTCGTTCCAAGCTTCCTCACTGAGAAAACGAATGCCCTGAATGTCGAGTTTCGGCAGAACCACGTCGTTGAAGACACGATACTGTTCATCGACCAGTTCTGTTACGAAATTGGAGATATGCCGTAACTGTTCCGATGGCGACATGTTGTCCGGACCGCGCTGAACGGCGCCTACTGCTTCCTGCTGTTTCAGCCCGGCGACCCGGATTTCAAAAAACTCATCAAGCACCGAATTCGCGATGCACAGAAATTTCAGTCTCTCAAGCAGCGGTACATCTTCATCCTGGGCCTGTGCCAGCACCCGACGGTTGAATTCCAGCAACGACAACTCCCGGTTGATGTAGAGTTCGGGATTATTGAGAGGGTCGTCTTCCATTAACATAGAATCTGCGAAGCGAACTTTCAAGCTTACCACGCCAATGTTTCGAGTTTGTTATGACACGTGATGAAGTCTTTAGAGATCCACAGAAGTACATCATCGATTTTGCGTTCGACGATGCGGTCGCGGACGTCTTTCCTGACATGATCCGCCGCTCTGTTCCCGGGTATGAGGTGGTGGTACCCACGACCGGCCTGCTTGCTGCCAGAGCAATTGCGGATTGCGAACATCGTTTGATCTATGACCTCGGCAGCTCTCTCGGGGCAACCAGTCTCGCGACGCTGCGCGCGCTGGACGTTCTCTTTGATGAAGCAGACACAACGGCTGCACGGACAAAAATCATCGGCGTCGACAACTCGCCTGCAATGGTCGAGCGTGCAACCAGACTCGTCGATGACGATCGGCTAACGTTTGTCGAAGACGACATACTCAATTTGCAACTCGCTCCCTGCGGCGCAGTGCTCATGAACTACGTGTTGCAGTTCCTGCCACCCGCCGAACGGCTCAGACTTCTCAGTCAGATCCGAAAAATGATGGATGATCAGGGTGTGCTGATCGTCTCCGAAAAGATACGGTTCGAAGATCCGATCGAACAGGCTCAGTGCGAAGCGGCCCATCTCGATTTCAAACGCGCGAACGCGTACAGCGAAATAGAAATCAGCCAGAAGCGAACGGCACTGGAGAAAGTCATGATCATCGATACGCCGGAAATCCACATCGCCCGGTTCAAGGCGGCAGGATTTACCACTGTGCAGCGCTGGTTTCAGTGCATGAACTGGGCGTCGTTTCTCGTGCGTCCATGAATTTCTCGCCGCTCTTCGCAGCGCTGCCGCAATTGGCGCCGCTCGCTGCGGAAATTGACCGCAGGTTGTCAGCATCGAATCACGGTGACTTCGACAAGTGGCAGACGGCTCTTACGGCGTTGCCCGATGTGATCGTTGAAAAGGTTGCTATTGGCGAAACGGTTACCGTCGAAGGAACCATTTCAGCCGGTGATATGGAGACCCTGCTTGAGGCCTTAATGGCCTTGCATCCCTGGCGCAAGGGGCCGTTTTCCCTCTTCGGTGTGAAGATCGATACCGAGTGGCGTTCCGACTGGAAGTGGCAACGCGCAGCACCGCATCTGACGAACCTGCGCGGAGCCCAGGTGCTGGATGTCGGCTGTGGCAATGGCTACTTCGGGTGGCAAGCACTCGCCGCCGGTGCGGAGCTGGTTGCGGGTGTTGATCCAACACTTGTGTTCTTCTTCCAACACCAGGCTATCAATCGCTACATCGCAAGCAGTCGCAACTGGTTACTGCCGCTGACGTTCGAGGAACTGCCGCAAATCGAATTCGATACCGTGCTGAGTATGGGAGTGATTTATCACCGGCGCGATCCGGCGGAGCACGCGATGCGTCTATTTGATTTCACACGACCCGGCGGCCAGGTACTCCTCGAATCCCTGGTGGTCGCAGATCCTGACGGCCTGGCACCGGGAGGGCGCTACGCAAGGATGCGCAACCTCTGGCTGATTCCTTCCGCGCAACTCCTGTGCCGCTGGCTGGAAGACGCCGGTTTCGTCGACGTTACATGTGTTGACGTCACTACAACAACTCTGGAGGAACAGCATCGTACCGAGTGGATGAAATTCGAGTCCCTCGCCGAAGCGTTGGATCCAGCTGATATCAGGCGCACCGTGGAAGGCCATCCGGCACCCGTGCGGGCTATTGTGGTAGGTCGACGGCCTGCCAGAATCTAGCAGCGCGTGATTCAACACGCTGCTAGACTCTGGCCACTATGATTCTTGGCATTATTCCCATCTCATTCCGCTTCCGCGGCAAACTGCGACGGCTGGCGACGATCTACAAATGCTTCGTCGATCATCCCGGCAAGGGCCTACACCCGACACAGATCGCTCGCCACACCGGAATGGGACTCGCTGAGGCCAACACCCGGTTACAGGCGACGCCCGAACTCTTCGTAAAGCTGCCAAAACGCCCCGATGGTATAACCCGTTACCGGTTGACCAGCGCCATTACTGCGCAGTCAGCCGAAGAGGTGGAAAAATTCCTGATCAGGTCTGCCCGCAAAGAATCACTGATTTTCTACGCCTTCGGCAGCATGGTATTACTGATCCTCCTGATCGTCGTCATCCTCATCGCGCCGGTGCTATGACGATTCTCGCAACGCAATGACAGAACTGTTCCATGCCTGAACAACTCAATAAAGCACAACGTGCGCTCGCCGAGAAAGCGACGAGTTTCGCCCGCGACGTTCTACTGCCCCTGAAGGATGTTGCTGGCGGAACGCCGGAAGACCTCGCAGTGGCCCGCAGCAGCGTAATTCACGAATCCAAAGCTGCTGGTTTCTATGTCATGACCCAACCGGAGGAATTCGGTGGCAGCGCAGCTTCAACTGTGGAACTCACGATCGTCCGCGATGCCCTCGCCGGTGCCAATGCTCCATTCATGGGTGCTGTTTTCGGACCTGGACCCGGCGTGCTCGCAGGCGTTGGAGAGCCACTGAAGAGTTCGCATCTCGGCCCAATGCTGGCAGGCGAAATTCAGGGTGCCTTCGGTTTCACGGAAGCCGATGACACAACTCCCACCACCGCCGAGCGCAAAGACGATCACTGGCTGATCAACGGCCATAAATCTTACGTGACCGGTGGCGAGCACGCGGACTTCATCAACACCCTCGTGACCATTCCGGACACGGGAGCTGCGATGATAGTGATCGATACCCGAGCAGAAGGTGTCACGATTGAAAAAACTTTTGGCTCACTCGATGGCAGCCACCACGCAGCTTTTCGTTTCAGCGACGTCTCCGTGCCAATCGATCATGTCATTGGCAAGCCCGGAGAAGGTCTGCCACGCGCAATGCGGCAGATCGGTGATGTACGGCTCTCGCTTGCTGCACTGTGCGTCGGCTACATGCGCTGGATCGATGACTATCTGACCAATCACTTGAAACAACCGGACAGAACTGGTGAACCGCGTGGCAACAAGGAAGGCATTCGGATGCGCTACGCCGACAACCGGATCAGGACATTCGCCGCACGCAGCATGGTGTATAGAACCGCAAGGCTCGCCGATAGTGGCGCTAACGTAGTGAACGAAGGAATCGCCTGTAAGGTGTTCGCCACCGAAGCGGTCGCCGAGGTCGTGGACACTGCCATTCAACTGGTTGGCGGCAGTGCGCTGATTACGGGACATCCACTTGAAAGCCTTTATCGGCGCGTTCGCGTACTGCGGCTTGCCGAAGGAGGCAGCGATGTGCTGCGACTGAATCTGGCGCGCGGCAGCCTCGATCTCGACAAAGGAATCCTATGAGCACTTTGAGACTCTGCATCGCCGTAACGGCACTGACCACAACCACTGGCTGCACGTGGGTGAAGCTGACCGACAACGCGGCCGATGTGGTAATAGTCGAAGCAGATAAAATAGCCAGCTGCGAACCTCTGGGCGAGGTTACGAGCAGCACCCAGGATAGAATCGTTGTCGGTCGCAGTTCGGGAAAGGTTCAAGAAGAGTTATTCGTTCTGGCGCGGAACGAAGCCGCCGTACAGGGTGCTGATACGGTCGTTGCAAAATCGGCCCCGGCGAACGGTCGCCAGAGCTTCAGCATATATCGGTGTCGTTCTTAGACTCGCCTTTCAATCCATAACTTTCCCGGGTTTCTTCCTTCGCCCGCGGTGACTTTTTGAGCATCACCAGCACCGCACCGGTGCCACCGTGGCGCTGGTCGGCACTGTGCAGTGCGATAACGTCGGGAATCTGACTCAACCAGAACGCGACATAGCTTTTCAGACGGGCTGGTGTTGCACTCTTTTCGCCACGACCATGGGCGATGAGCAGCGTCCGCCAGCTCTTGGCCCGTGCCAGATCGAAAAACCGGAACACCTCCGCGCGCGCTTCTTTGACAGTCAGGCGATGTAAATCCAGCGAGCCTTCAATTGGATACCTGCCATTTTTCAGCCGCTGAAAAACTTCGTGCTGCACGCCATCTTTCTTCCAGGTGAGCACGTCCATCGGCTCCAGTGGCGGCACCTCACCAAGCGTTAAAGAATTGGGATCTATAGCGTCGCGGCTGCTATTACCCAGCGCAGCTTCGCGCCGTTCGAGTTGCGCGGCAGTGGCCTCTTTGCGTTGGGGTCCGCCCGCCGCTTCGCGCAGTCTGCGGCGCCGTTTACCTGTCAGCGGAGCAACGTCACTCATCGCTTCGCGAAACTCTTCGTCGTCCATCTGACTCAATGCCTTCGGCTTAACCCGGGTGCAGTTCGACACTCGGTAACTGTGCGGACCGCGTGTGCGGAATGGGTCTATTGTCAAACGTGTGGTAGGTGAAAACGGGGGACAGCTTAATCTCATTGGACAGATTCATGCCTGCCGCGTGATACGTGCGACAGTGAAAAAACAGAACGTCTCCCGCTGCGAGTTGCACTGGTTCTGAACTCTCGATGAGCGTTCGGTTTTCTTGCAGCTCAGTTCGCAGAAAAAGAGTACTGTCCAGGCGACCTCGATCGATATCGAGCCGGTGACTGCCTGGGATGACTCGCAATGCCCCGTTACCTGCCGTCTCATCGCCCAGCGCCAGCCAGACAGAAATGAGTTCCGGCTGATCGAAGGACCAGTAGCGAATGTCCTGATGCCAGAGTGTTGCGCTGCTGTGACCCGGGTATTTGGTCATCACGCAGTTGTGATGGCACTGGGAGAGCAGCACGTCGTCTCTATCGAACAGTGCTCGTAATTGATCACCCACCAGCCGACCCGTCGCCCACTCCCGGAACACCTCCGCCCGGGAATACGCATTCAACAGACGCCTCGGCGTGCTGCCACCCTGCTCATCTCGACTGCTGGGCGCACCCGGATAGCCAACGTCCGCTTCATACTCAACCGGTCCAACAAGTGGCTCGAGATGAGCCAGCGTCATAGTCCGGAGAGCGTCGCGCACAGATTCTGGACACAAACCGCGGACAACCTGATAGCCATCCCGGGCGAATGTCTGCGGCGACAAACTCTGAACGTTTTTCATTTTCTTAACTACTGCTTCGGGCAGCGAGCCGGCAGCAAAGGATCCGCTCAGCGCATCTGCTGCTTAACCGTTTTCAGCATCTTCTCGCCGTACGGCGGCCGCAGGCCGGCCAGTTCCGCAATGTTGATTTTTGTCTGGGTAAAAACGGCCTTCGCGTGACTGAACTGCTTGAAGCCATCCAGTCCATGGTAGGCGCCCATGCCCGAAGGACCAACTCCACCAAACGGCAGATCTTCCTGCGCAACGTGCATGACCACGTCATTCACGGTGACGCCACCGGACGTCGTCCGCGTGAGCACTTTGTTTTCTTCCGAGCCGTCCTGACCGAAGTAGTACAACCCAAGCGGGCGTGGGTTGTGGTTGATGTAATCGACGGTCTCATCGACATTCTGATAGCTCTTGATGGGTAATACCGGGCCGAAAATTTCATCCTGCATCACCTGGAGATCATCATCCGGATTGATCACAAGAGTCGGCGGAATCTTGTAGGTCGGCTGCTGGCGGAAATCTTCATCCGCAGGATTTACTTCAACGACCCTGGAGCCTTGTGCTTTGGCTTCCTCGATGTATCCGTTGAGGCGCTCATAGTGGCGCTGATTGATCACAGACGTGTAATCCGGGTTGTCGAGCAACGTCGGGTACATCTTCTTAACGGAACGTTGCGTAGATTCGACAAACTCATCAACGCTTTCTTCCGGCACAAACACATAGTCGGGAGCGAGACAGATTTGTCCTGCATTCATCATTTTGCCGGTCATGATCGCGTCGGTCGTTTTTTGCAGATCAGCCGATCGGCCCACGACAACCGGAGATTTCCCGCCGAGTTCCAGCGTAACCGGAACGAGGTTTTCTGCAGCAGCGCGCATCACATGT
>CBDUDJ010000034.1:0-9967 GCA_965365885.1 uncultured Gammaproteobacteria bacterium | reverse complement strand
GCAGGTGAGGATACTGCCGACATCGATTTCCCGCGATACAGGATGGTCCAGTTGCTGGCCGACTTCGGTGGGAGTACCGGTGGCGATGACGGCGCCGTTCTCCAGCACAATGAGATGATCGGCAATCTGCAACACTTCATGCAATGCGTGGCTGACGTAGAAAACGCCGCGGCCATGCGTGCGGCACAGGCGTGCGAGCAGCGGCGCGATTTCGCGTCTTGACACTACATCCAGCGCGCTCATGGGCTCATCGAGCAACCACAGCTGAGCGGGGCAGGCTAACGCCCGGGCGATTGCAACGCGCTGCTTCTGGCCACCGGAGAGCTCATCGGGTTTGCGCTCGAGCAACTCTTCCAGGGCAAACTGCTCGATGAGGGAGTCGAGCGGCAGCCCGCCACCCGCGCGATATTTTCCGGCAAGCTCGAGATTGGCAACAACGCTGAGATGATCGAACAACCCGCCGTCCTGCTGCACCATCGACAGAGGTCGCCGGTGCGCCGGCAGGCATTCGGTTACGTCCTGCCAGACCTCACCGTTGAACACGATGCGGCCGGAACTCTGGTCGAGCCCGGCAATCATTCTCAGCAGCGAAGTTTTCCCCGAGCCCGACGCGCCGACGATGGCGGTGATACCTTCGGTCGGGATGTCGAGGTCCACCTGCACCCGGGGTCGCGTGTTACCGGATGTTGTACCGGGTATTGTGCCAGGTGACGCTGCATTGACCTGCAGACTCATCGCGCGCGGCCGACGGTTGCATAGGTGGCGGTCAACGTGGCGAGCGACACAACGATGAGCGTAAGCGCGGTTGCGTGGGCGGCGGCGTAGTCAAGCGACTCAACCTGGTCGAACAGAAGAATGGACAACACACGGGTTTCACCCGGAATGTTGCCGCCGATCATCAGCACGATACCGAATTCGCCGATGGTGTGAGCGAACCCGAGCACACCGGCGGTTATCAGCGCGCGACGATGGGAGGGCACGACGAGCTGCCAGAACCGCTGGCGTGGTGATGCGCCAAGCAGGGTTGCGGCGTCGAGCATGCTGGCGGAGGTGTTGCGAAAGCTGGCGGTCAGCGGCTGACTTACGAACGGCAGGGAGTAGATGATCGAACCTATCACGAGGCCGGCAAAGGTAAATGCCAGGGGCTGGCCAGTCAGCGTCGACCAGACACTGCCCAGCGGACCGTCACCCGCCATGGCAAGCAGCAGATAGAAACCGAGCACCGTAGGCGGCAGCACCAGCGGCAGTGCAACCAGCGCCTCCACGAGGGGTCGGCTGCGATTTGTCGTCTGTGCAAGCCACCAGGCAAGGGGTGGTGTGAGCATGAGCAACACTACGGTGGTTACAGCTGCGAGGGTGACGCTGACCGTGAGACTGGCAAAGAAATCTGCGTTCACCGGGAACCATTCCGGGCTGCATAACCCATTGCGGTGATCAACGCTTGCGTGTTGTTGTTCAGCAGGAACTCGAGAAACTCACGTGTCGTGGCTGAATCGTTGAGTGCCACGGCGTGCTGTTCGATTGGCTCGTGACAATCCGCAGGCGCAAGCCAGACATCATCCAACGCGACCCCGGTTGCCTGCAGCTGGGCGAGCGCGACAAATCCCCCGCTAACGCCGGTACTCGAGACGAACTGGAATGTCTGACTGACGTTGCTGCCGTAAACGGCGTTGTGGCTCACCGCCGACCACAGTGACATGGCCTCCAGACATTGACGGGCAGCCAGGCCATAAGGCGCAAGTTGTGGGTTTGCCAGCGCAAAGCGCGTCGTGCGCAGATGCTCCGGCTGGGCAACCCGCCCGGGCATCCACAATGCCAGGCGGCCAGTGGCGTACCTGATGGGATCTGCCGGGGTCAATGCGGCCTCGCGCAGGGCCGCAGGTCGCCGGGCGTCAGCGGAAAGGAAGGCATCATACGGCGCACCCTGACGGATCTGTGCGTAGAGCAGGCCAGAAGAGCCATAAATCGCATCGATTCTGGTGCCGGTCGTGATCGTAAACTGCTCGCTGACTGCCTCGAACGGCGCGCGAAAGTTTGCCGCCACGGCAACCCGAATCGGCGGATCGTTCTGCGCGGTTGCGACGACGGGCGGCAACCAGCATACGATTGCCATCTGCATGAGGGTACTGAAGGGGACGTTCGCGGTGAACTGCGTCGCCAGGCGGAACCGGGAAATGAATTTCACTACTGCCCGCCATATTCGACCGGAACGAATTGGCCAGTGTATCAGCTCACTGCAGCTCTTGCGGCACACCAGACGTGCACTTCGGCTGCGCCCGCTTCGAGCAGCACTTCGCTCAGCGCGCTGGCAGTGGCACCGGTTGTCAGCACATCGTCGATCAGTGCAACGCTCTCACCATGGCGGATCGGTCGTGCCTTGAATGCATTGCGGACGTTTGCCAGCCGGGCGCGCGTGCTGAGTCCGGGTTGTATGACTGTGTGCCGGATGCGCGCTAGCGCGCGCCGTCGCAACGGTATGCCGGTCGCGCGGCAGACGGGTTCAGCGATCAACGCGGCCTGGTTATGACCGCGCTGGAGGAGACGTTGCCAGGATACTGGAACCACAACGAGCAGGTCGGGCAACTGCTCGGGGCGGTAATGTGCCAACACCGCATCCGCCAGCAGCCGGCCAAGAAGCCGAGCAGCAACCCCGCCAGATTGGTGTTTAGCCTGCACTACCCAGCGCGCACTCGGGCCCCGGTATTGCAGTGGTGCGAGCGCACGACAGAAAGGCGGCGGATTGTGCCGGCAGTTTTCGCAAAGTTCGATGCCACGTGGCAGTCCACCCGCAGCGCAACGCCGGCATGCTTGAGCGTTCCACGGCAGTGATTCCCGACACAGTGCGCACAGGCTGTCCGCTGGCGTGCTCTGGTGACACAGGATGCAGATCGTGGGGATGGCCAGGCGCCGCAGACTCTTTTTGAATAACGCGATCACTGCAGCAGTTGACCCTTGTGATGCGCCGCTGCACAGGCGTTGCTTGCTTGGCGGGCTGTGCGTCTGGGCTTGTGCCGTCAGCGGAGATCGCTGGTATCGCTGGCGGCCGGGGATGCACCGGCTGCTGCTTTGACAGCTTCAAACCAGCTCAGTATCTTCGATTGCCCGGCTTGCTGAACTGTTCAATGGAGAGCCCATGCCAGCAACATCCTTGAGAGACATGCGCTTTCTGATTCACGATGTGTTCGATTTCGCTGCGCATTACGCAGCGCTGGATTCCTCCCAGGAAGTCAATCGCGAGCTGATCGATAGCATTCTCGATGAAGCAGCACGCTTTACCGATGGTGAGCTCGAACCACTTAACCGCAGTGGGGACATCGAGGGCTGCCGCTGGGATGCTGGGGTTGTGACCACGCCCGATGGATTCAAGCAAGCCTACGAGCAATATGTCGCTGGTGGCTGGGCGTCACTTTGCGGCAGTGTGCAATATGGTGGTCAGGGACTGCCGGAAAGTCTCAGCCTCTTCTTAGAGGAATTGATGTGCAGCGCCAATATGGCCTGGACGATGTATCCGAGTCTTTCGCGCGGGGTGATCAATGCTCTTGAGTCCCATGGTAGCGAGGAACAGAAGCAGCGTTTTCTCACGAAGCTGTTGACGGGTGAGTGGACGGGCACGATGTGTCTGACCGAGGCTCACGCGGGCTCGGACGTCGGTCTGGTACGCACCAAAGCCGAGCCTCTGGCCGACGCAGCGTACGCGATCACCGGGACCAAGATTTTCATCTCCGCCGGGGATCACGACCTGGCAGAAAACATTGTGCATCTCGTACTCGCACGGCTGCCCGATTCGCCCGAAGGTACCAAAGGTATCAGCATGTTCGTCGTGCCGAAGATCAACCTTGATGGCAGTGCCAACACCGTGGCTTGTGGTTCGATCGAAGAAAAGATGGGGATACATGGCAATGCCACCTGCGTGCTGCATTTCGATGCCGCGAATGGCTATCTGGTTGGAGCTGCTAACGAAGGCATGCGCTACATGTTCACGATGATGAATGCGGCTCGACTCGTAGTCGGCCTGCAGGCGATCTGCCTGTCACAGGCGGCGCTGCAGAGGTCGCTGGAGTATGCCAATGAACGACTCCAGATGCGTTCGCTCACCGGCCCGAAGATGCCCGACGAACCGGCAGACCCGATCATGGTGCATCCCGATGTGAGGCGCCTGCTGCTGACTCAGAGAGCCATTGCAGAAGGTGGCCGGGCACTCGTCTACTTCACCGGGCAGATTGCGGATCGGTTGACAGCGGGCATTGAGCAGGACGACTCGGCGCAGGAAACCGAAGCGATGCTGGAATTCCTCACGCCCATCGTGAAAGGAGCGCTCACCGAGCTTGGCTTCGAATCCGTCAACCATGCCGTGCAGGTTTTCGGCGGACATGGCTATGTGCGAGAAACTGGCGTTGAGGAATATGTGCGCGATGCACGCATCACGATGATCTACGAGGGCACAACACAGATTCAGGGACTTGATCTGCTCGGTCGAAAAATACTGCTGGAACAGGGTGCCGGGATGCTGGTTTTTCTCAAGCAGGTGAACGCGTTGATCGTTGCCCTGAAAGGATCCAGTGGGCAAGGTTCAGACGATCTTATCGGGTTCGCCAGCCAGCTCGAAGTGATAACAAAGCAGTGGGGGGACATCGCCCTGGATTGTGCCGGTCGGGCGCAAAAGAACGCCGAAGAGGTCGGTGCGGCAGGAGTCGATTTTTTGCTATACAGTGGCTATGTGGCGTTGGCATTCTGCTGGGGGCGGATCGCACTCGTTGCGCAGCAACGGTTATCTGCAAGCAGCGCCGCGGCGGATGCCGGTGAAACGGACGAAAAATATCTCGCAGGGAAACTCGCCACAGCGCGATTCTTCTTTGCCCGGTTACTCCCCCGGACGGCAGCACACAAAGCGGCTATCGAAGCCGGTGCGGCCAGCCTGATGGAGGTCAGCGCAGAAGAGCTGTCGTCGATCTGATTCGCACGGCGGCCGAACGTTGGTCGCGACCAGAACTACACAGGCTGCACAACACAGACTGAACAACGGAAGCAACACATGTTGGAGTATCAACCACCACAGCGCGATTTTGAGTTTCTGTTGTTTGAGCTGTTCAAAGTGCAGGAACGATGGAAGCGGATTCCGGCGTTCGCAGATTTCGGCGAAGAGCTCACCCGGGCTGTGCTCATCGAGGGTGGTCGCCTTGCGCAGGAGGTCATGGCGCCGCTGAATCAGTCGGGCGATGAGGAAGGCTGTCGCTGGGTGGATGGCGCGGTGAGCGTGCCTGAAGGTTTCAAGGGTGCCTACGACGAAATTGCGAACGGCGGCTGGTTGGGGTTTTCCGGCAACACCGACTACGAAGGCCAGGGCATGCCGAAGATACTGGGCTGTCTCCTCGAAGAGATGTTCTGGGCGGCGAACACGAGTCTCTATCTATACGGCACACTGACCGTGGGTGCGTCGATCTGCATCGATGCGCATGGCACTGACGAGCAGAAGGCTACCTATCTGCCGCAGTTCTACAGTGGCCAGTGGAGCGGCGCGATGGCGCTGACCGAACCGCACGCAGGTACGGATCTGGGAATTATGCGAACCAAAGCGCTGCCCGCCGCCGACGGTTCGTATCGAATAACCGGCACCAAGATTTTCATTACGAGCGGCGAGCATGAACTGGCCGAGAACATCGTGCACCTGGTGCTTGCGAAGTTGCCGGATGCGCCGGCAGGCAGCCGGGGAATTTCACTTTTCATCGTGCCGAAGTTTTTGCCCGCAGAAGGCGCCTCCATAGGCGAACGCAATGGCGTTGCGAGCGGTTCGATCGAACACAAGATGGGGATCAGAGGCAGTGCAACGTCGGTGATGAACTACGATGATGCGGTTGGCTACATCATTGGTGACGAGAACCAGGGCCTTGCCTGTATGTTCAAGATGATGAATTACGAGCGACTGTCGGTCGGTCTGCAAGGTCTTGGCGCGGGTGAATTGGCCTATCAGCAGGCAGCGACCTACGCCAGAGATCGCCTGCAGGGCAGGGCGGCAACCGGTCCGCAGAATCCAACTGCTGCTGCAGATTCTCTGCTCGTGCATCCGGATGTCCGGCGCATGCTTCTGACCATCCGCACACTGACGGAAGCAGGTCGCGCATTTGCGATGTTCGTCGGGCTGCAACTGGACCTTGCGAAATATACCGACAGTGAAACGGCCGAGCGTCGATCGGAACTCCTGACCCCAATAGCGAAAGCGTTCCTGACAGATCGCGGGTTTGACTGCGCTGTCATGGCACAACAGGTGTTCGGCGGCCACGGCTATGTCCGCGAGTGGGGTGTCGAACAGATTGTGCGGGATGCCCGGATCGGGCAGATCTACGAAGGAACCAATGGTATCCAGGCGCTCGATCTGGTTGGTCGTAAGATTCTGCGCGATGGTGGCGCCACGCTCAGGGATCTGCTGGCCAGCTTCGCAATCGATGCGGTACCTCAGAGCTACCGGGAGGCGGTCGAGGCGGCGTTTGCCCGGGCGATACAGGCGACCGCGTTTGTGGTGGCTGAGTCGCAACAGGATCCCAACCATGCCGGTGCGGTTGCCACGGACTATCTCGATCTGCTGGGCTACACGTTGTACGGCTGGATCTGGGCGCTAATGGCCGGCGCTGCCGGTGATGACGACTTCGGCGATGCTAAGCGCGCGAGCGCAGACTTCTATTTCGAACGCATTCTGCCGAAGACGATTGGGCTTGCTGTGAGTGTGGAGACCGGTTCGAATTCGGTGATGGCCATGCCGGCTGAGAGTTTCTAGCTGCAAACGTTGATCCATTGATTCCGCCTCGGGGCAGAGGGTGTCCTGTTCACACCTCCGATGGCGGGGTTGGTAGGTGATCAGGTGGTGGGTTCCGGGCAGGGGTGTTCGGGTTTTTCGGTGTCGCAGATGGAAATTGAGCGGACGTAAAGCGACCAGCCTGCAATCTCTTCTTCGCTTAGAGGTGCCTCGCCTTCTGCCAGTGCTGCCGCGCGCTGAGAACGGGTGATCACGTAGAAATATTCGTTGCCTTTTACCACTTTGATGAGGGATACGAGGGAAATGTTCGATAGCTTGTTAACAGGGCATATGATCAGGTGAACGGAGGTATCGTAGCCGTTCTCCTGGCCTGTAAACGTCGCGTAGTTTTCCAGATCGGGGCAGAGTTCCTCCTGGTCTTTGGTGAAAGAAGCAAAAAAATCTGCCGGTTCTGGCAGGTCGCCGCCACCTAGAGATTCAATTTTTATTTTCTTTGTCCATTGTTCTGCACCGTCATCAGGCGAATATTCAGCCATTTTCAAGCCAGGTGTCTTCGTCGCAAAATCGAGTTTCCAACCGGCGGGCACGGTTGCGATTAACAGCTCACCGGTCTGTGGTTCTTCCGGTTCAACCGCGGGTACCGCGTCTGTTACGCCGGTGTCAGTGCATCCTGCCAGCGTGGCTAAGCCCAGCAGGCTCAAACGGATTAGTCGGTCCTTCATCTTCGTACTCCGGATCACTCGCGGGCAACGACCGGTGGGGTGAGGCGGACGGGCTGCCATCTACGAACTGAGTCGTTGTGTCAGTTTTTTGTAGATGCCGCCAAAGCTGCCGTTGCTCATGATGACAATGTGACGTTTTTTCGGTGGTAGTTTGACCAGCGTGTCGACCAGCCGGTCGAGATTGTCGTGCTGGTGGGCGGGGATTACGCAGCTCTGTACCACTTCGGCGAGGTCCCATTTTATGTTTTCTCCGCGGAACCAGTACACCTCATCGGCAGGTGCGCAACAGGTCGTGAGTTCCTGTCGGAGGGTGCCAAGCGACATGGTATGGGTACGGGGTTCGACCACTGCGATGATCTCGTCGTTGCCGACATTTTTCCGCAGTCCCTGCAGGGTTGTGCGTATTGCCGTCGGATGATGAGCGAAGTCGTCGTATACCCGGACGTTGCCAACTTCCGCAATCAGATCCATACGCCGTTTGACGCCTTTGAAGGAACCCAGTGCCTCGATGGCATCATGCGGCTGAACACCGGCGTGTCTCGCAGCAACGATTGCGGCGAGTGCATTGTTGACGTTGTGTTCACCCAGCAGGTCCCAACTGAGGCGGCCTTGCGGCTGTGTGTTCAAAGTAACTTCGAAGCAGCTGCCGTCGCTGACCTCCAGGTTGGCGCTCCACAGCTCCGCGTTGTCCTGAGCCACAGCCTGCTTCGTCGGCGGCGGGCCAATACGGGACACCGGTGTCCAGCAGCCCTGCTGCAGTACGTCGGCCACGTTGTCGTCCTGACTCGGCGCGATAATCAGTCCGCTCGCCGGCACGATGCGAATCAGGTGATGAAACTGGGTCTGGATAGCTGCGAGATCCGGGAAGATGTCGGCGTGGTCGTATTCGAGATTGTTGATGATGAGGGTTCGTGGCTGGTAGTGGACGAACTTTGAGCGTCGGTCGAAATACGATGTGTCGTACTCGTCAGCCTCCACGACAAAAAAAGTCCCTGCGCCAAGCCTGGCCGAGCGCGTAAAGTTCTTTGGCACGCCACCGATGAGGTAGCCTGGCGCGAGCCCGGCCTGTTCGAGAATCCAGGTGAGCATGCTGGCGGTTGTGGTCTTACCATGTGTGCCGGCTACGGCCAGCACCCAACGTTCGGGCAGAATGTCACGGCCAAGCCATTCGGCGCCGGAGGTGAATGGCAGACCCTGGTCCAGGACATACTCGACGCCGGGGTGGCCGCGCGGGAGGCCGGCGTTGCCGATCACGACGAGATCGGGTGCCGGGTCGAGCTGCGCGGGGTCGAATCCTTCGTATAACTCGATGTCGGCGGCCGCGAGCTGATCGCTCATCGGCGGATAGATCGCGTTGTCGCAGCCCGATACCCGGTAGCCGCGTTCTTTTGCGAGCTGGGCAAGGCTACCCATAAGGGTGCCACCGATTCCCAGAAAATAAATATGCTGGCTCATGCTGACCCGATGGCAACCTGACTTGTTGAGACGCTGAGCACGAGGATGCCCATTGCTACAGTTATCCCAATCGCCAGATTGGTGGAAAGCGCGCGATGCAGGATGAAACCAGTAACCGTGATCGACCACACGAGGAAGGCGAGATAAGTAATGCTGAGAGCGGTGTCGGCGAGGCTGGAGGACAAGGGCATGAGGATGACGAAACAGGCGGTGATGATGAGATCACAGCCTAAGATCGCCGTGATGGTCGCCAGCAGTCTCTCGGGGTGTTCGCGTAGAAACAGCGCCAGACCCACCAGACCCGCTGTTGTAGCCTGACCGACCACCACGCTGGTGACAATGCTGAGTACCTGCTGCTCGGTGTTTCCGGCGATCGCCAGTAAGACGCTGCAGATCAGATTACCCAGCACAACCGCTGCGATAAACCAGCCTTGCGTTGGGACGTGCTCGGGACCCTGCCGCAAGAGACAGAGCTGCCAGAAAAGGTTTAGAACGGTTTTCATAATTGCCTGGTCGGATTGCGCGAGAAATTGTCGCACAAATTTCACGCATCGCGGAAAATGGCGGCCAATTCAAACCGGCGAATTAAATCGCCCTGGCAAAACCATCTTCGAATTCGAGGGAGTCTGATCCATCCATGGTAAAACCCAACGCATTCTACGCCCAATCCGGTGGCGTGACGGCTGTCATCAACGCGTCAGCCTGCGGGGTCATCGAGACCGCGCGTAAGCACAAAGATCGCATTGGCAAAGTTTATGCCGGGAGAAATGGCATTCTCGGCGCGCTGAAAGAGGAGTTGATCGACACCAGCAAAGAGTCCCGCCGGGCGATCGCGAGTTTGCGCAGCACACCCAGTGGCGCATTCGGTTCGTGCCGCTACAAGCTGCGGTCCATTGAGGAGAATGCCAGAGAGTATCACCGGCTCATCGAGGTCTTTCGGGCCCACGACATCCGCTATTTCTTCTACAACGGCGGTGGTGATTCTCAGGATACGGCCCACAAAATCTCACAGATTGGCGTAGCACTGGATTACCCGATCACC
>CBDUDJ010000033.1:0-10029 GCA_965365885.1 uncultured Gammaproteobacteria bacterium | reverse complement strand
CATCGCTCCGGCGCGATACATCAGGTTGCCGTGGTACCAGTGGTTGATCCCGGCACCGATGATGATCATGCATTTACCATGGGTCAGGTTCGCAGTACTTGCCCACTCGCGTGCGAATTGCGTCACCGTGGCCGAATCGACGCCGGTGAATATCTGTTGCCAGGCCGGTGTGTAGGCCGCACCGGTGTCCGAGTAGTCGCCAGGGTAGTCACCGCCGAGGCCGCGATCTACACCGTACTGCGCCATTATGAGGTCGTAGACGGTCGTCACGGTGGCCGTCCCCTTGGTAGTTTCTACGCGCCTGACCGGCACGCCGCGCAGTGCTTTCTTGTCTAGTCCCCACTCGATGAATTCTGTCTGGACGACATCGTCGTTGTCGTTGAGCAGGGTGAGCACTGGATCATAGGTCGCGTCATCGGCTTCGTTTTCGAACTTCATGTTCCAGTTGCCGGGCTTTTCATCCCAGCGGTGGCCTACGGCGCCTTTCGGAATGACCAGGCGACCGGTTGTCTCGTCGATCGAAACGAACTTCCAGGCGCCATTGCTGATGTCCTGTTGCTCCGGCAGCTCACCAGCGCGGAGCAAGCGACCGGGTTGGTAGCTGCCATCGGCGTTTTGCTCGAGTTTTACGAGCAGCGGACTGTCCGTGTACTTCTTGGTGTAATCGATGAAGTAGGGAGTCGCAACATCGTGATGGAACTCCTTGAGAATGACGTGGGTGACGGCCATCCAGAACGCGCCGTCGCTACCCGCATGTAGCGGCACCCACTGGTCGGCGTACTTGCAGACCTGGGAGAAATCCGGCGAAAAAACCACAGCCTTCGTGCCGTTGTGCCGCGACTCTGCGAAAAAATGACAATCCGGTGTTCGAGTCATGTTCAGGCAGGCACCCATGTCGGCAATCATCTTTGCGTTGTACCAGTCGGCACTTTCGCAAACGTCGGTTTGCTCACCCCAGATCTCGGGAAACGCCGTTGGCAGGTCGCAGTACCAGTCGTAGAAACTCAGGTTCACACCGCCGAACAGTTGCAGGAATCTGCTACCAGCGGCGTAACTCAGCATAGACATCGCAGGAATAGGGGAGAACCCGATGACCCGGTCAGGACCGTGCTTCCTGGCCGTGTATATGTTGGCTGCCGCCATGATCTCTAGAGCTTCATCCCAGCTTGCCCGTCTGAACCCCCCTTTGCCGCGGGCCTTCTGATAGCTGCGACGAGCTTCTTCGTCCTCCTGCAAAGCTTCCCACGCTGCAAGAGAATCGCCGGTCTCAGCCTTCTTCTCGCGATACGCATCCACCAGTGCACTTCTTATGAGCGGATATTTGATGCGTATCGGGCTGTACAGATACCAGGAAAACGAGATGCCGCGCTGGCAGCCGCGCGGTTCGTAAGGCGGCAGCGAATCTTCGAGCAGGGGATAATCGAGTTGCTGAGTTTCCCAGACAACGACGCCGTCTTTAACGTGAATCTGCCAGGAACAGCCACCCGTGCAGTTCACACCGTGGGTGCTTCTGACAATCCGATCGTGCTGGAAGCGATTTCTATAGAACTCTTCCCACTTGCGAGTTTCTGGCGAGATGATGTCTTTGATCCAACTCATAGTTTTTTCTTACCTTCGATTCATTCAACGTGTGCGCGGTTGGCAGCGTGCTTTCATCACGCTGCTAGCTCGATTTCATCTGGCGGTCGTAAATAGACTGATTGACCGACCCACTCTTTCTGCGTCGCCAGATCAGCGAACAGGATCCGAAAACCAGGACGGAACCTGCCACCCCACTCGTGAACAACCCCAGGCCGTAATCTCTGGGCATGTGCTTGACGCTCGTTTCGGCGGCGTGTTGTAAAACGGCCACCAGGGCGGTCTTTTCGTCTTCGGTGAGTGGTTGTTCGGCGTAGGCAGCTTCCATCACCGGAAATGGTGGTCGGCCCAGTATTGCCTGCACTCCGGGGCCACCCATTCGTGTGAACACGTCTGTCAGCTCTTTAGCCAGGATGCCGCCACCGATGATCGCGTCGTCTGCGATGTCGTGGCAGGCGTTGCAGGTCGGACCGCCATTTTCAAAACGAACTTCGCCCTGAAACAGTGCTTGTCCCAGAGCGATCTGTTCTGGGGGATTATTGGAAACAGGCTCGGTTGCGATGGCAGCCGGAGCAATCTGGGTTACCGCGGAGGCTTCGGCGGACGCACTGCCTGGGCTCTGCGTCGCGATATAATTCAGGATGGTGAGAATTTCAGCTTCTGCTAGCGGCGCATCCGGCATGAGAACGCCGTTGAACTCCGCTAGCAGCGCGACGGCATCGGCGTCACCATTTGCTATCACGGACTGTGGCGAGCGTATGAACGCGCCCAGCCAGTCCCGCGAACGCTTGTGATTGATACCAGACAGATCGGGTCCGACGAGCCTGCCAGCGCCAATCGTATGGCAGGCGTTACACACACCGCGCTCAAATAACACCGCCCCGGAATCAGAGCCGTGTGCGCCAGCACCGAAGAGGATGAACAACAGCAACGGCAGCCAAGTTTGTTTCGACCCGTCGCGGTACCATTTCATAGGCCCAACACCTCCAGATGGCTGAACTCGATACCTGAGAATCTGTAACGAGCAGGCACCAAGTAGATAGGTGTCAATCACGACGTGAAATACGGGATACCCGAAGTTTTAACGCCTGCAGCTGTGGGTTTTGATCTGGATCAAATAGCGCCGCTTCAGCGCGGCGTAGCGGGTTACAACTTGAAGGACATCATCAGCCAGAATTTGTCGGTGTCGGCGATACCGCTGTTACCGTTGTAGCGTGCGTAGTACAGATCGCCACGCAACCGCTTGGTAAATTCGTAGCCGACTCGCAGATCCAACTCGTCCCCGAAATCGGCTCCACCATCCTCTGCTTCGAATTCGTGGTATCGAAGCTGTGCGATTGCGCTGCCCTGCGTGGCTTTGAATTTCAGGTAGCGATCGTCCAGGCCTGCTCCGGGCGTCGTCAGGAATATGTCTGCCCAACCGTTGAAGGCATGCAAAGTAGCAAACGGCGTGCGAAATGCTTCTCCGGGATTGTTCGCATCGCCCGTCAACACCTCCCAACCGACTCCGACGTCGAAGTGGTCAAATACCACCCCCGCCTCGAGATTCCAGTAGTCTGCAGAAAAATCATCGGGATTCTCGGCAACATCACTCTGCGTTGCATATTCACCGGTGTAGCGGATTTTGAAGTCGGCCATGTCCCGGGTTCCCGATAAGCGCAGACCATAGGTCATGGTGGAGTCCGTTGCTGAATCTTCGTTGTCGATTCGGTAGTAATAGCCGGAGAGCCTCCCAAGACCAGCCAGCTGACCCGATAGATTCAGCAGATGTGTACCGTCCTGATCGTGCTTGCCCGCCGGAACATCATCTCCAAAAATCCGCCGGACTTTCGATACATAGGTGTACCGGGTCATAACACCGCGGTGCTGGAAGGTCGTCGCAAGCGTATCGAAAGTCTGTTCGTTCTGGCGCCAGCCGACGCTGCCGACGAATCGCTGATTGTCCAGATTGATGCGTTGTCTTCCTGCACGCATGGACCAGTCCTGCGAGATACTGTAATCGACGTATGCCTGGTTGATCTCAGTGCCTTCCGGGTCGGCGACCACTGGATACTGCGTGCGGTCGGGCGTATTCCCTGCACCGGCGTTGAAGTTGTCAGCTCCGATTTCGTGAACGTCGTCCACCTCGATGAAGAAATCGAATTTTCGATACGCTCCCGACTGCAGAGACAGGCGACTACGCACGGTGGAAGCTTTCGCCTCATCGGCGAAATTATCCTGGTCGACGTACTCATATCTGTAGCGAAACGACAGTTCGACTTTTCCGCCAGTCAGCAGATTGTCGATATCCTGCGCTGGCGTGACCGTTTCCTCGGACGCAGAGACCACTGCAGGCATCAATGCAAGCAATCCGACGGTTACAGACCGTGTGCAGCACGTGTGGAGAGGATTTCTGATCTTGAGCTTCATTCGCATCTACCCGTTCAAGTTAGCAGAATATCGCGGCTTAGTTACTCAAGAACATAAGGATTACTACTGACTGTCCGCGTGCGCGCTACCCGGCAACATGGCACACTCACAACACGGATCGAGCACACGGGGGATTGTTATGGGCGCACTTTTGAGCGACGCAGCTGTCATCGAACGGGTGCTCAATCACATCGACAACAAAACTACCGATGTGGGCGATGACAGTTGGCTCGAACCCACCATCAACTACCGCTCGACGGAAAGGCATCTGGCTGAAGTTGAGCTTCTGAAACGATTGCCGGTTGCCTTTTGTCCATCAGCAGCACTGCCGGAAGCCGGTTCCTACGTCGCACGCACCGCAGCAGGCACGCCACTCGTCGTCGTTCGTGATGAAGACGGTACGGTCCGCGGATTTCGTAACGCATGTCGGCATCGCGGCAATCAGGTGGCCAGCGGCAGCGGCTGCGTGAAAGCATTTGTCTGCGGCTATCACGGCTGGACCTATCGCCTGGATGGACGGCTACTGCAGATTCCGCATGACTATGGATTTCCGGATTTCGAGAAATCCGAGCACTCCCTGGTGCCGGTTGATACGCGGGAAAGGCACGGCCTGGTATTTGTAACTCAGGAAGAACCTGTGGGCGACGGCGCGCTCGAAGGCCTCGATGATCTGCCGGACCTGTTCGCGCCCGATCAGCAGATCTTCGAATCCGGAGACAACGTCGCCGATGTTAACTGGAAGCTCAACATGGAAGGTACGCTGGAGGGGTACCACATCAAGCCAACGCACAAGGAGACGTTCTACCCGTATGGTTTCGACAACCTGAACGTCGTTGAGACGTTCGGCAACAACAGCCGCGTGACCTACCCGTTTCGACGTATCGAGAAGCTTCGTAACGTGCAGCCGGATTCGCGCGACATCGCCGGAATGGTCACCTATGTCTACCAGCTGTTTCCCAATGTCACGATTGCGGTGCTGTCCAATCACACAACACTGACAATTTCTGAACCGTTGTCACCAACGCAAACACGTTTCATCAACTATCGGCTTACCAACAAAGGCGAGCAGGGAGAAGGTGAGCGGGCGCAGCGCGACGCGAGTTTTGTTGCCGATACGGGTGGCAAGGAAGATGCGGCGGTAGTTCGAAGCATTCAAGAAAGCCTGGCAAGTGGTGCCAACGAGCACTTTACCTACGGCAAATTCGAAAAGGCGATCGTCCACTTCCATCAAATGTTGAGCGGCATGTTGCAACGGGTGGAGGCTGAATAGCTTGCGGTAGCCTGGCTGCAGCCATGGGTTTGGTTGCGTTATGTCGATTTGTTACTGACAGGCATTGTGAAATAGATAAAAAGGTATTGGTGCTCGAGCAATAAAGAAACTAAATTGTTTTTTTATTTGTGAGATCGCGCAATGGCACACTCAACCAAAGAGACGGCTATTCGGGTTGCGAGCAGGTCCGAGCTCGAGGCAAAAGGCGTTATGGTGGTACCGGGCAGGTACCGGCGCATTGCGGTATTCGCCGACGGTGACGCTGTCTATGCTCTCGAGAACAACTGCCCGCACATGGGCTTTCCACTCGACCGCGGTACCATCCGTGATGGCATGCTTACGTGCCATTGGCACCAGGCGCGATTCGACCTGCGTTCCGGCTGCACCTTTGATCTGTGGGCTGACGACGTGGCGCGCTACGAATGCTGGGAAGAAAATGGTGATGTATTCGTCTCCCCGGAACCCGATACCGTGCCGGATGAGGCCCACCATCGCGCTCGGTTGCTGCGTGGAATCGAACAGAATGTAGGCCTGGTGCAGGCCAAGAGCATTCTGGCACTGCTCGAGCGCGATGCAACTTTGTCGAGTGTTCTCCAGGCGGTCGTCAATTTTGCCACCACCAACCTTACGCAGGTCAGCGAGGGGATGATTCGTCTGGCCTGTGTCGCACGGCTGTTCCCCAATCTGAGCCGAGATACAGGCTACCAGGCTTTGTATTACGCCATCCGTCAGATTGCTGAGGAAACAAGCATGTCAACGCCCAGGCGGCCGCGTGATCCGCTTGCCGAGAACGGCCACGATCTAGCGACGTTGAAGACCTGGCTGCGGCAATGGGTGCAGACGCGCCATCGCGATGGCGCCGAGCGTACCGCGTTGACCGCGCTCAGACTGCTGCCACCCAACGAGATCGCCGATCTGATATTCATGGGTGCGACGGAACGGCTGTATGCTAATGGAGGACACGAGCTGGAAAACTGCAACAAGGTCTTCGAGCTGATCGAGTTGTTGGGCACGGGCGAGGCGCCAGATCTTGTCGCGCTTTTGATACCCGGCATGACCCGCGCTCGTGGCCAGGAAGAAAGTACCAACTGGCATCACCCCATCGAGCTGGTTGAGCCGTTGCGCGCATTGGAGAAACGTCTCCCCGAGGTGCTGTCAGGTGATATCGATTCCGCCTGGCACGCCGACAGCGAATTCACTGAAACCATTCTCGGTGATGACCCAATGGCAATCCTGCAAGCGCTGGAGGAAGTCCTGGACAACGGTGCGCCACCCCATGATGTTGCCCGTCAGGTTTCATACGCTGCCGCGCTACGCCTGGCGCGTTTCGCCACCTCCAACGAGGTCACCGACTGGTTCAATCCGCAACACACGTTCGTCTATACCAACGGCGTGTACCAGGCGGTCAGACGCTCACCGACACCGGACGTGGTACGGGGCATATTTCACGGCGCGATGTCCATATACATGGATCGCTACCTGAACGTTCCTGCCGCCCGCCTGCCGAGCGAGCGCAACACGCGTGACAAGCTCACCACCGATGAGGCCGAACTGAAAAGGGCAATACTGCGCGAGCTCGATCAGCGCGCCAACATTGAACGTGTCGCGGACATCGTTTCGCGTTACGTCGCACTCGGTCTGGATCTTTCATCACTCATTGACACACTGACCTTCGCAACGGTGCGCGAAGACCTGGACTTCCACAGTCTGCAGGTGTTGGAAGCAGGCGTGAACCAATGCGACGCATGGGGTGAAGGACCCGAGCGGGAAAACATCCTCGTAGGCGTTGCCCGCAACCTCGCCGCGCACTGTCCGACACGGCGCGCAGGCCAACAAACTGCGGACATTGCCCAAAGATTACAGCGTGGCGAGAAAGTGTTTGAAGGAGAAGCTGGGCTATGAATCTCCATACACGCGAAGACTGAGTCCGATATAAAAATGTGTATCCATCGGGTACACTTTCCAGTCATGAAAAAGGATACCGGTCTTCGTATTCGCGTCGAGCGCGAGCTGCGTGCAGCTTTCCTGGATGCTTGCCGCCAGAAAGGCAAAACCGCTGCTCAGGTGCTGCGGGATTACATGCGCAAGTACTCAGATTACGACGATACAGAGCCTCAGGGAGAGTTGTTTGAAGCTCAGGAGGCGAATCGTCGCAGCAGCAGGAAATCATCCACTTAACGCATTCTTGTGATGACTGGACACCGCTGTTGAGCCGTGCGCATCCCGCCGGTGAGAACGGGATTATGTGAACCAGTACTCCGCCTGAGCACCGCGTGTTGTCTACACTTTTAGTATGACTGTAGATGCGTCAGAGACCCAGAATTTACTGGAAGTTCCCGTTGGGAACCTCGAGCCGGGCATGTATGTGGCCGCTCTTGATCGGCCGTGGTTGGAGACTCCATTCGCTATGCAGGGTTTCTTCGTAAAAGATCAGGAAGATATCGATTTCGTCGCCAAGCATGCCTCCTTTGTCTACGTCGATCCAAGAAGGCGCAGCAAGGTGAAGGCCCAGCCGCAAAAATCTGCCAAACGCACGTATAAAGACCAGAGTAGTCTGAAACGCGAATTCGAAACTGCACAGGTCGATCTCACCAGCGCTAGCGATGCGATCAAAAAGGTCTTCGGGCAACTCAAGCAGGGTGGCAATGTCGACGTCGGTGCCGTGCAGACAGCAATCAACCCGTTGATCGACAGCGTGCTGCGTAACAGTGAAGCCCTGGCGTCGCTCGTACGCATGAAGTCGAAGGACGACTACCTCTACAACCACAGCCTCACGATGGCGGTCTGGGCTGCCATTTTTGGCCGACAGCTTGGGTTTGACCGCGAGCGCCTCAAGAATCTGGCTTTGGGAGCGGCGTTGATAGACACCGGTATGGCAACGGTCGCCGATGAGATTGTTCTGGCAACAGGCTCCTTAACGGATGCTCAGACCAAAGAGGTCCGTAAGCACGTCAAGAACGGTCTGAAGGTTCTACAGAAGTCGGGCCAGCTCTCGCCGGACGTTCTCGAAATGGTGGCCACTCACCACGAACGCTACGATGGGTCCGGCTATCCCCGCGGCATCAAAGGCATGGACATCCCGGTATTCGGCCGTATCGCAGGTCTTGTTGATAGCTACGATGCCATGATCACCGCACGGCCGTATGCAAAACCGCGTTCTTCTTTCGAAGCGATGCAGGAAATTTCCGATCTCAAAGACCAGTATTTTCAGGGTGAACTGGTGGAGCAGTTCATGCAGGCGATTGGCTTGTTTCCCACCGGCTCTGTGGTGGAACTCAACTCAGGAGAAATCGGTGTCGTCGTGCAACAAAACACGACACGGCGCCTGCGACCTAAAGTGATCCTGGTCCTCGATGACCAGGGCTGTCGACATGAAAAACTTGTGGTGCTGGATTTAGCGAAGTACGTGAATGAAGGTGACAACAAGTCGGACCTGTGGATTGCCAACGAGCTGCAGCCCGGTGCTCACGGCATTCAACCCAACGAATATTTTTTATAGCCATGAACCAGGAAACGCTTGCTCTAGTTGAGATTGCAAACGCAGATGAGGTGTTCGCTGCGTATGGAGAAGTTTCACACGATCTTTTTCTCGACGAATTCGAAGAACGGGTTAAACAACTTGCTCGCAGTAGCGACAAAATCATCAAGTTGCTGCCACACAAATTGTGCGTGCTACTGAATGGGATCAGCGATCCGCTGCAGATTGAACTGGCAGGCGCCAAACTAACGCGCTTGTTTGAGCCGCCTATCTGCGTGCTTGATGAAGAGGTCACCGTCAGTATTCACGCTGCGTTTGTGCCGCCCGCCGCGGATTGCCCGGATACTAAAACGCGACTACAAATGGCAGAGTCGAGTCTGAGCGAGGCGCGCAGAAGCAATAAGCCCTTCGTGATCCGGGATGCTTCTGTTGACACTTCGCCGACGATTGCCTTGAAGCGCGCTCGGGAGGTAGAGGTAGCCTTTGAGCGGGGTGAGTTCGTGATGTACTTCCAATCACAGGTTCACGCGGGCTTTCGCAATGTGGTAGCTGCCGAAGGTCTCATGCGCTGGCACGATCCGGAAAATGGCGTGCGGCCACCATCGGACTTTCTACCCTACGCAGAGTCTCGAGATGTGATGCGATCGCTCACGTGGTTCGCCATCAAATCCTGCGTCGCCCAGTGCGCCGAATGGCCGGAGGGCATCTCGGTGGCGGTAAACGTCTCACCGATCCTGCTGCTGGATTCAGAACTCCTGCCTAACGTTCAAGACGCTCTAGCAATCTTCGGTCTGAGCGCTGAACGATTGACGATTGAGATCACGGAGGATGCCGTGATCGAAGAACCCGCCCAGGCGCTCGAAGTACTCAACGAATTGCGTGCAATGGGTGTCAAGGTTTCGATCGATGATTTCGGCATCGGCTATTCCTCTCTGGCCTATTTCCGTGACCTGCCGGTAGACGAACTGAAAGTGGACCGCTCGTTTGTCTCAAACATGTTAGAGCGCCCAAAGGATCGTAAGATCGTGAAAGCCATCATCGACCTTGCCCACAATTTTTCCATGCGAGTCGTGGCTGAAGGGGTGGAAGACAACGAGACCGCCGATGCGTTGCAGGAACTCGGCGCGGATCTACTGCAAGGCTTCTGGTTCAGCAAGCCCGTTGTAGAGGCGGAATTTCGAAAGTTGCTGTGAAGTATCGCGATCACGTGTTGCTGGTCAGCCACAAGTCGGTCACATAGCAATGACTACTTTCCCTCGAGCGCGTTCTGTTTCGAGTTACCAAATTGCTTCAG
>CBDUDJ010000032.1:0-10125 GCA_965365885.1 uncultured Gammaproteobacteria bacterium | reverse complement strand
GGCGCGGGGGCCCTGTTCATGAATCAGCCGCGCGGCGACTTCTTTACCCGAGCCGGACTCGCCGCTGACGTAGATGGGTGCCTGGCTGCGGGCGAGCTTGGCAATCTGCTCGCGCAGTCGCAGCATAGTGGCGGAATTACCCGTCAGTCTGGTCGTGGCCTCGACGCTGGATTCTGTGATGGGTGTGACGCGCAGTGCCGTCTCGACGAGATTGCGCAGCTGATCGAGATCTACCGGCTTCTGGACAAAATCAAATGCGCCGGCCTTCAGCGCGCTGATGGCAGTCTCCATACTGCCGAATGCGGTGATCACCGCGACCGGCAGACCTGGAACACTCTCGGCGATGTGATTCACCAGATCGAGTCCATTGCCATCGGGCAGGTGCATGTCGGTCAGACACAGATCAAAACGTTCTTTTTCGAGCAGGGACCTGGCGGTTGCGAGATCCGGAGCGGCCGACGTATCGACGTTCATTCGACCGAGGGTAATCTCCAGCAACTCGCGGATGTCCGGTTCGTCATCGACGATGAGTGCGCGTTTGTCTGTCATACCGTAATCCTGTCGGGATGAGCGAACGTGATGCGAAAACAGCTACCGCCACTGTCGTGTGGGTAGTAGGTCAATCTGGCCTGGTTCGCTTCGCAAATTTCCCGGGATATGTAGAGGCCGAGCCCCGTGCCGCTGGATGCCGTCGTAAAAAAGGGCTCGAACAATCTCGGCATCTGCTCGTCGGCGACGCCGGTTCCACGATCAATGACATTCAAATACGGCCGGTCGGTGTGCCTGTCCAAGCCACCTTCCAGACGCACGTAGGCACCTTTGCCAGCATCAGCACTGTGGCGCAGAGCGTTGTTGACAAGATTCGTCAGCGCCTGGCCGAGTTGGCTCTGATCGATTCGCACCTGGGTATCTACGGGTTCGACTTCAACTTCAATCATGGCGTCACTGGCGCTCTCTTTGAATCCGGAAGCAAATTCCGTGAGGTAGTTGTGTAGTTCGAGTCTGACCGGTGCCGGGCGTTTCCGGCGAGACATCTCCAGGACGTTTTCTATGACTTTGTTCATGCGTTTGCAATGATCGTGGATGATGTCCGTAAATCTTGCATCGCTTTTATCGAGATTTTCAGACTCGCTCAGCAGTTGCGCAGCGTGACTTATGGCACCTAAGGGGTTGCGGATCTCATGGGCGATGTTTGCAGACAGGCCGCCGAGTGCTGCAAGCTTCAATTGTTGTGCCTGCTGCTGGATCTCACCCGTGTCTTCGATAAATATCGTGACATCACCGTCGGTGTCGCTGGCGCGGACGGCGGAGAAGTTAACTTTGATCTCCGGCGTGTTCTGGCCGGCCTGAAAAGGTGGAATCCGCAGGTGTGAGTCAGCCCGCCAGGAATTCAGGTGTCGGCCGAGCGTTTCGGGTAGCCCATTCAATTCCGCATCCTGCACCTGGCCGAGTAAAGCCCTGGCAGACTGATTCGCCATGCGGACGTTGTTGTCGCGGTCGACGAGCACGATACCGGTTCGCATCCGTTGCACGATCTGGCGATTGACGCGCTCGAGATCTGCAAGCTCCGCTGCTTGTGTGAGCGAGCGAGTATCGTTCTCCCGGATACGTCGCGAGAGGTTTTGAATGATCAGCGATATTGCGAAATAGAGGCTGCCGAGGATGCCTGCCTGGAAGAAATCGTCATACAGCTCCGGCGCTGAGAGTGAGAGATAGAACTCCTCGTAGAGTACGGCAATCGTTGCAATAGCAGGCAACAGCGTCGCTATTCGCCCGGTTGTGATGATTGCACCGGTTGCCATGGAGACGAGGATCAGTACCCCCAGGCCACTGGCGACGCCGCCACTGAGATACATCATCCACGTCAGCGCGCAGATGTCGAAAACAACCAAGGCAAATGCGGGGTACTGGCTTGTGAATCTGCGCGGCGCAGAGAAGCGTATGGTCAGCGCGATTAGAACGTTGGTTGCGATGTAGCTGACGGTGACCCAGGCAAACCAGGTCGGTTCAAGCGTGCCAAGTCGCGAAGCGATGACGCTCTGCCCGAAGACGATCAGCAGTGCCAGACCGACGAGTATGCGGTAAAAATCGTAGACCTTCAGCAGGCCGAGGTTCAGGTCCAGGCGGCGACGTTCAATCTCTTCGAGTATTTCGGAAGGGTGGTTCATCGCGGCGTTACGGCTAATGCGCTGTCCGTGTCATCGCTGCAGCATAGCGCAAATGCAGTGCTGGAACTGTGAGGTCAGTCGACGAATGGCAGCCAGCTGAACAGGCCTTTTTTGTCTTCTGCTTCCTCTTTCGGAGGTTCCTGCTGCGCTATCTCAGTTGGGACAAATCCATCGGGATGCTGGATTCGCAGCGGTGGTGGCACGTCCGGCCGATCCAGCAGACCAAACGAGATGAGGTTGGTCCAGGAACGATCCCGATTGCGAACCTGTTCGGCCAGCAGCAGATTGCCTGAATCGTCGAACGCGTTGTACTGCGGGAAATTAACGGCGAGTACACGTAACGCATCATTTGCAGAATCTTCCAGGCCGAGCCTGTAGTCGGCTTCGACCATGACCGCCAGCGCTTCCGCGGCAACCGTGGATTTCGAATAGGACTCGACGACGTAGCGCGCGCGATTGGTGGCGGCCACATAGGCACCACGTCGCATATAGAAATTGGCGACGTGCAACTCTGATCGCGCGAGTAAATTACGCAGATAGATCATGCGCTGCTTGGCGTCCGGTGCATACTTGCTGGCGGGAAATCTGGCGAGCAATTGGGCGAAATCAGCGTAGGACTCCGCTACCGAAGTAATGTCCCGTTTGGACGAATCTGAGGCGAAAAATCGATCGAGCAGACCCGTGCTCTTGTTGTAGGCTGCCAGGCCTTTGAGGTAATAGGCGTAGTCAATGTCGGGGTGCTGAGGGTGCAGGCGAATGAATCGGTCGGCAGATGCTCTGGCACTGTCGTAGGCAACGGCCATGTAATGGGCATAGATGATCTCGAGCATCGCCTGATCAGCATAGCGACCGAACGGAAACCGGGTTTCGAGCATTCGCAGTCTATCGATTGCTTCCGTGTAGTTGCCGGAGCGCAGGCTGCGCTGGCTGTCTCGGTAAAGGACAGCTTCTGTGGTGTCGATGTCTATTTCTTCTTCGGTCGCGCTTTCATCATCGCCGAAGAACGGCATCCAGGAACAACCTGTGCTGAAAACTAAAAAGAGTGCCGTGATGAGCCAGAGTTTCATAATTTCGCGACGCTCCCGAGCCGGGTGCAGAAAAGTTTCGCTAATTTACCGATTTGACGTACGGTTGCAAGAAAGGTTCATACCAGGTCATTTTACAAGTAAATGAACAATCGCTGCAAAGGTGCCGGGCTCAATGAGCTTGCAACTGCCGATTAATCTCGAACTGGCCGTTCCGGTAGAGCTCGGCGGGCAGCGCCTGGACCGCGTTGCGGCCGAATTATTCGATGAATATTCCCGCGCCAGCCTCGCGACGTGGATCCAACAGGGTGACCTGACGGTCGATGGCCTGACCGTAAAACCGAAAACTCGGGTAATCGGCGGGGAAGTTCTCCGCTTGAGCACGATCGTGCTGCCCCGGGAAGACTGGCAGACGGGTCAGGATGTTCCTTTCGAGGTGGTCTTTGAGGACGAGTCCATGCTGGTCGTGGCCAAGCCGGTGGGCGTAGTCGTGCATCCCGGTGCTGGCAATCCGGATGGCACGCTGGTCAACGGGTTGTTGCGACACCGCGAGGATCTCAGCCTGTTGCCGCGTGCCGGCCTCATACATCGGCTGGACAAAGACACGAGTGGCTTGCTGCTCGTTGCAACGACTCTGCAATCGCAGCAGGCGTTGACCCGCGCGCTTGCCGCGCGACAGATCGAGCGGCGGTATCTGGCCATCACAGAAGGTGTGCTGATCTCCGGCCGTGACATTGCATCGCCCATCGGCCGTGATCCACGTAACCGAACGCGGCAGAAGGTCCGGGCCGATGGCAGAGATGCGCTCACCCGGGTCCGGTTGCGCCAGCGTTACCGGGCGCACTGCCTGATCGAAGCGGAGCTTGCCACAGGACGTACCCATCAGATTCGGGTGCATATGGCGAGCGTGGGCCATCCTCTGGTGGGCGATCGCCGCTATGGCGCGCGCGGCAGGCTGCCGCCGGCTGCTGATCCTGCGCTGGTGGAATGCCTGCAGGCGTTCACCCGCCAGGCTTTGCATGCCTATCAACTCGCGCTGCCGCATCCTGTGACTGCTGAGAAAATGGCATTCGAATCTCCGATTCCTGCGGACATGAGCGAACTGATCGACCATCTCAAAAGAGATCGGGCCTTGGATGAAAGTGAATAAGCCGCCGCGGCTGGCCGGGATAACACCGCGCTGGCCGTTTGCGGGTGCCGTTGGGGTCATGACTACTACCCGCAATGACGGTGTCAGTCAGGGCAGGTTTGCAGGATTGAATCTGGCGGAGCATGTTGGCGACGATGCCGTCGCTGTTGCCAGGAATCGGGAGCATCTGCTTGCTGCCATCGATTGTGACCGCATTGGCTGGCTTGATCAGGTTCATGGTGTCGATTGTGTCCGCACCGAGCGCGCATCGACAGGTTCTCTACCACGTGCAGACGCCCAATGGACGAGCGATACCGGCGTTGGTATTGCGGTTTTGACGGCCGATTGCCTGCCGGTGGTGATTGCGCAACGAACAGGCGGGGCGATCGCAATCGCGCACGCAGGTTGGCGAGGTTTGCTTGCTGGTGTCTTGCCCGCGACGCTGCATGCCATGCCCTGCGAGGCAGCCGAATGTGTCGCCTGGATTGGTCCGGCCATCAGCCAGCAGGTCTACGAAGTTGGCGAAGAGGTTGCTGCAGCGGTGCGGCAGAGCGCAGCGTACAGCGCCGCTGCGAGCGATATCCTTACAGCGGGTGCGCGTGAGGGCAAATATCAATTGGATCTGTTTGCGCTGGCGGCGCGGGAACTGGCTGACGCGGGGCTCGGCGCGGTTTATTGCGAGCGGATCTGCACCGCAGCTTCGGCTGAGTTCTACTCTTACCGTCGTGATGGCGTCACCGGCCGTATGGCCACGGTCGCCTGGCTCAAGGACCGGCCTGCCTGAGCGCCTTGTCCGACTCAGGCAGCAGTGCAGTTGTTTGCAACACCTATCTGGGCGTCGTCGATCCGCTGCTGGCGTTCGTCTTCCGGCATCATCCGCTCGACGCCATCGGTGCCACGAATTCTGATCCGGGGCTTATTGGTGAGTCTGGCCAGAACATCGCGGGATTTTTTACAATTCTCCTTTCGCGCGTCCGCCATTTCAAGCTGGCGTTGTGCCTCCTCGGAGCGCAAACCATCGAGCATTTCCTTTTGCGCGTCGTCCATCTCCTTGGCTTGGTCGTTGACCGTTGCTGGAGAACTCTGCGCCTGTCCGCCAGGGGCACGTACGCCAGAGGCATTTTGAGCAACATTGTTAACGATATTAACATCAGTATCGCGTGTATAAATCTGTTCTGCAGTCATTTCACGCGGCCGTTGTTGTGTGAAGTTGACCACGCCATCGGCATCGACCCAGCGATACACCTCTTCGGCCAGCACGCTGCCGGTGAGACCCATCAGTAGTAATAGAACCAAGCTTTTGCGCATGTCAGTCACTCGTTGCTGCTGCTTGTATTGTAACTCTGTGGCAGAACGCAACCTATGGCTTAGTCGGTGGCCAATTTGATACCTGCTTCTCACTTTCGTTGACATGACTGGGACTTAGCCCAAGAATAGCCGCCTCCGGGCAGCGGACACTGGCAAATTAGCCAGAAAATTCAACCAGTTATGCCGCAACACTAAGCGGCACAGGACGTATTGTGGGTACAGATAAGACAACGAGCATCGGTGAAGCGCTTTCCGGCGGCGAGATGCTGATTCGCGCCCTGCAGGACGCGGGGGTCGAGTACATCTTCGGCTATCCGGGCGGTTCGGCACTGCACATCTATGATGCCATCTTCAGACAGCAGGAGGTCGAGCATATTCTGGTACGCCACGAGCAGGCCGCCACCCACATGGCGGATGCCTATGCACGGGTAACCGGCAAAGCAGGTGTGGTTCTCGTGACCTCCGGGCCCGGTGCAACCAACGCGATCACCGGAATTGCCACTGCGTACATGGATTCGAGTCCGATCGTTGTGATCTCAGGCCAGGTGCCCAATCCCCTCATCGGCACGGACGCATTTCAGGAAACGGACATGGTGGGAGTTTCCCGGCCAGTGGTGAAGCACAGTTTTCTGGTGAAGCGCTGTGAAGAGATACCGGAAATAGTTGCCAAGGCATTCCATATTGCCACCACCGGTCGACCCGGGCCGGTGGTAATCGACGTGCCCAAAGACACAACGGATCCGGATATCACAGCAATCTACAATTATTCGCCGCAGGTCAGACTGCGTTCCTACAATCCGGCGGTTCGTGGCAATGGCCGGCAGATTCGCAAAGCCGCAGCTGCGCTGCTCGATGCCAAGCGACCAGTGGTTTATGCCGGAGGTGGCGTGGTCATCGGTGATGCTGCCGAAAAACTCACCGAAGTTGCCCGTTATCTGAATCTACCGGTGACGAACACGCTGATGGGACTCGGTGGATTCCCGGGTGACGATGAGCAGTTTCTCGGCATGCTCGGCATGCATGGCACTTATGAAGCCAACATGGCGATGCATCACGCCGATGTGATACTTGCCGTAGGCGCACGTTTCGATGATCGGGTGACGAACGCTCCGGATAAATTCTGCCCGGATGCTACTGTCATTCATATCGATGTGGACCCTGCATCGATATCGAAGATTGTCCCTGCCAACATCCCCATCGTTGGCCAGGTCGCCAGTGTGCTCGGTGATCTAATGCAGATTCTACGCAGCGAAAAAGAAAAAGATCCCGCGCGGGGCGATGCGGAAGCCGTGAAAATCTGGCGGGAGCAGATTAGCAGCTGGCGCGAAGCGCATGGCCTGGATCACGACCTCAAGCCTGAGCCCGGCCAGCAGATTTTGCCCCAGCTTGCTGTACAGACGTTGTTTAAAGTCACGGAAGGTAAGGCGTTCGTGACCAGCGACGTTGGCCAGCACCAGATGTTTGCTGCCCAGTATTACAAGTTCGACAAACCGCGACGTTGGGTCAACTCCGGTGGCCTGGGCACGATGGGATTCGGGCTGCCCGCGGCCATGGGCGTGCAGTTCGCTTTTCCCGATGCGACCGTAGCCTGTGTCACGGGGGAAGGCAGTTTCATGATGAACATGCAGGAGTTATCCACCTGTCTACAGTACGGTTTGCCAGTCAAAATCATCAATCTTAATAACCAGGCGCTCGGCATGGTCAAGCAGTGGCAGGATATGCAGTATGGCGGGCGTCACTCGCAGAGCACCTACAGCGACTCGTTGCCTGATTTCAAAACCCTGGTCGAAGCCTTCGGCCATGTCGGTTTCAAAGTTGAACGGGGTGAGGATCTCGAGCCGGTGATGCGCGAAGCATTCGGTAAGAAACTCAAAAGCCGCACAGTTTTTGTCGACGTCTGGGTGGACCCGCACGAACACGTCTACCCGATGGCAATCAAAGGCGGTTCAATGCAGGACATGTACCTCAGCAAGATCACGAGTAGCATCCAGGGAGACTACATGTAATGCGCCACATCATTGCAGTGTTGCTGGAGAATGAACCTGGCGCTCTGTCGCGCGTGGTGGGTCTTTTCGCTCAGCGCAATTACAACATTGAAAGCCTGACTGTGGCACGCACGGAAGATCCCACGCTTTCGCGGCTCACGCTGACCACGGAAGGGGACGACAGTAAAATCGAACAGATAATGAAGCACCTGTATAGAGTGATCGAGGTGGTCAAGGTGGTCGATCTGAACGAGGCTGAGTATGTAGAGCGGGAGTTGATGCTGGTTAAGGTTAGAGCCGAAGGTACGGCACGCGCCGAAATTAAGAGGACTGTGGACATCTTTCGGGGTCAGGTCGTCGACGTGAGTGCAGGCTGCTACACGATACAGTTGTCGGGGCCTGGCGCTAAGCTCGATGCATTCATCAGAGCTCTTGGTAAAGCGAGTATCCTGGAGGTTGCGCGAACGGGCGTGTCGGGGGTCAGCCGAGGGGAAAAAGTTCTGGCGCTGTGAAGCTCGCTCGTTGTCGTGGGTCGCAGCGTTAACTGAATCTTTTGTGATTTAGTATTATCAGTTGTTGTAGAGGGAAGTCTCATGCAAGTTTATTACGATAAAGATGCCGATCTATCGATCATTCAAAAGATGAATGTTCTCGTCATTGGTTATGGTTCACAAGGACACGCACACGCGAACAATCTGCGTGACTCAGGTGTGGAGAATGTGACGATCGGGCTGCGTAGTGGCTCGGATTCCTGGCGTAAGGCTGAAAGCGCCGGTTTCGAAGTCGCAGAGGTGGCTGATGCGGTTAAAGGTGCCGATCTGGTAATGGTTCTCGCGCCGGATGAACACCAGCAGACGCTGTATCGTGAGCAGGTTCTACCGAACGTAAAAGAAGGAGCGACACTTTCGTTTGCTCACGGCTTCAACATTCATTTCGAGTTGATCGAACCTCGCACAGATCTGGACGTAATCATGATCGCACCGAAAGGCCCCGGCCACACGGTGCGCTCGACGTACGTGGAGGGAGGTGGCGTACCCAGTCTGATAGCGGTGTTTCAGGACGCCAGCGGGCAGGCCAAAAATACCGCGTTGTCTTATGCCTCCGCCAACGGTGGTGGTCGTGCCGGGATCATCGAAACCTCCTTTCGCGAAGAGACGGAAACCGACCTCTTCGGCGAGCAGGCGGTGCTCTGCGGAGGTGCAGCAGCCCTGGTGACAGCCGGTTTTGAGACGCTGGTTGAAGCAGGGTATGCGCCGGAAATGGCGTACTTCGAGTGTCTCCATGAGCTCAAGCTCATCGTCGACTTTTTCTACGAAGGTGGCATCACAAATATGTGGTACACAGTATCCAACACCGCAGAGTACGGCGGCCTGACCCGCGGTGCCCGGCTCGTGACGGATGAGACTAAGGCTGAGATGAAGCGGATTCTCGAGGAGATACAAACCGGCCGGTTCGCGAGAGAATTTGTCGGTGAGTACCAGGCAGGTGCTCCGAGCATCAAGGCCATGCGGCGCATCAGCCAGAACCACGAGATCGAACAGGTCGGCGAACGACTGCGTGCAATGATGCCCTGGATTCAGGAAAATCGTCTGGTCGACAAGGACAAAAACTGAGATCTCCGCGAGAGAAGACTGAATAGGTGCACTAGATGGGTGAAGGTGACAATCAACAACTCCATGCCGTAAACGACGATGGCGATGCGAAGGCTGAATCAACCAAGCAGCGTCGCCGCGGCATTTATCTGTTGCCGAATTTCATCACCACGGCTGCTTTGTTTGCCGGTTTCTACGCCATCGTTGCAGGAATGAACGGTAATTTTATCGCCGCTTCGATGGCGATCTTCGCGGCAGGACTGCTGGATACGGCCGATGGCCGCGTGGCGCGCTGGACGCGCACGGAAAGTCAGTTTGGTGCCGAGTACGATAGCCTGTCGGATATGGTGGCCTTCGGTGTAGCTCCAGCACTCGTTGCCTTTTCCTGGGGTCTGGACACTCTCGGCCAGATTGGCTGGGTTGTAACCTTCGTCTATATGGCCTGCACGGCGTTGCGCCTCGCGCGTTTCAATACCAAAGGCGATAACAAGACATTCACCGGGCTCGCCAGTCCTGCTGCTGCTGGCATCATTGCGTTCAGCATCTGGACCTGGGCTGATTCGGGCCTCGGCATGCCATCGGGTGGGGCTGCCGCGACAATGGCCGTCGTGGTTGTCGGCGCTGCGCTGCTGATGGTTTCCAATATCGTTTATTTCTCACCGAAGGTGCTGGATCTGAAGGGCCGTGTGCCGTTTATCAGTCTTGTGCTCGTGGTTCTGGTGTTCGCTGTCATGCTTGTCGATCCGCCCAGGGTGCTGTTACTGATGGCAATCACTTATGCTTTATCCGGACCGGTTCAGATGCTCTGGCGCAAAGTTGCCGAAAAACATCGCGCCGCACGCGCCGATTCTGATCGCTGACGGGAACGCGCGCTGGGGAACGCAACTCAGTATCAGAGATCTAACAGGCAGCTGTAGC
>CBDUDJ010000031.1:0-10212 GCA_965365885.1 uncultured Gammaproteobacteria bacterium | reverse complement strand
AATGCAGGTTGCCGACCTTTAACCCGGTTAACAGTAATAGTACCGGGTATTAGCCACTGGATTAGTTCGGAACTTTTTCCATGTCTATATACTCATAGTCCCAATGAAGACTCTTGCGGCGAAAATTTTTGTCCCCACAGCCAGCTTGCTGGCTATCGTGGCCGTGGCGGGAGTCGTGATGTTCGAAGAGGAGGCCGCAGAATTCAACACGGCTGTTGCAGCAAACTGGCCAGAGACACTGGCAGAACTCACCAACGAAACGCGCACTGACCCCCGAGTGCTCGAACTGCTTGCACAGCTGGCACAGGAGTTGGAAAAACAGCAAGCCCGGCAAGCGGAGTTAGAAGCTGTGCTGGCCGAATTACAGGCCAGAAGCACCGAAACGACCATCGCGCTTGCCGCCATCGAATTGGTTGATTCCGATAATGCGGTAGACGCCGAAACCAACGAGACCAACCGCAGGCAAACAGGTTTCCGAGGGCGGCGCGGCAAAGTTCAGCAGGCAGACCTCATCAAGGCAGGTTTCACCGCATACGAAGCAGATCAAATTGTGGCGCTCGCTGACGAGACCACGTTGAACCGCTTGAATATGGAGTACCAGGCAACTCGTGAAGGCTGGCGCGAATCGCCGGAGTATCGCGAACGCATGCGCAAGCTACCCTCTGTGCGCGACATGATCTCGCAGGAGCATGGCGAAGACGCCTACGACCGCTACCTATATGCCGCAGGACGTTCGAACCGAGTCATCGTGACCGATGTCTATACCTCCTCCGTAGCCGCAGGCGCCGGACTGCAGACAGGAGATAAGGTGATCGCCATGGCCGATACCAAGATCTACTCCGCGCGCGACCTGCGCTCGATTGCTACCAGCGGCTCGGAAGGAGAGTTGGTGCCTGTCACCGTGGAGCGCCAGGGCGTCCGGTTTGAAGTGTTCCTGCCACGGGGGCCGTTGGGTGTTCGCACCGATCGGGGCTATGAAAATCCCTCGCCGCCCAATGGCAGCTGAGAAACCGGTTCTATCCAGGGACTACTGATCTCTTATTCGTAACGTAGTGCCTTTATCGGATTAGCCCGGGCAATCTTGATCGCATGAATCGCAACGATTAACCAGGCAAAAACGACCCCCACAACTCCAGCGCCAGCGACGATACCTGCAACTATCCCCACTCTGTCAGCGTAGAAATTCAGATAGGTTTCGCTTGCCAGATAGGCAAGCGGCACAGCAACCAGAAGCGCCCACAGGGCCGGTTTGGAAAATTGCCAGATGAGCAGCTGGACAATTTGAATCATGTTCGCGCCCATCACCTTGCGAATCCCGATTTCTTTTGTCCGGCTTTCCGCCATGAACGCCGAGAGCCCGAACAATCCAATCAGGCTGAGCGAAAGTGCAATGAACGCAAATCCACCGATAAAAATCGTCATGGCGCCAAAGATCTGGAATATCTGGTTGAACGTGTCATCGAGAAATTCACTTTGAATCGGATAGTCCGGAATCACCTCGTCCCAGACGCCTTCCACTTCAACGAGAGTATCTGCCAGCGTGTCGCCACGCACCCTGATCGATGCATATCTCAAATTCTGCGGGTTAGGAATGAAAACCGTTGGCTTGATCTGCTGGTGAAATCCTTGAAAGTTCTGGTCCGGCATCACGCCGACGATCGTGTACGCGCGCACTTCCCGTTCATCAGGAAAGTCATAAAAGACCTGGTTCAACGCATCATTCGGCGAAGAAAAGCCTAGTTTTCTGATTGCCAGTTCGTTGACGATGACATTAACGGCGAACACCTCCTCGACAAGAGTGTCGTTCGCGACTTCCAGGGAGAAGTCCCGTCCCGCCAACAACGGAATGTTATAGGTGTCGAGAAAATGTTCATCAACGCGCACTTCATTGATCGGGAACGAGGCATCTTCATCGCCCTGTACAGTACCGGCGACGAATCTCGAACTGCTGAAAATGTAAGGCAACAGACTCGAGTACGTGACTTTTTCAACACCGGGCAAGGCCTCGAGTTCATTGCGCAAAGTGGCCAGCCGCGGACGAATACTCTCCACGTCCAGCCTCTCCAGAGTAATGATCTCTGACTTGGGGTAAATGTGGCTCGCGCTTTCAATTTTCTGGTTCTGGAAGTACACAACGAGCACCATTGCCAGCATGAAGATCGATATGGAAAACTGCACGCCCAGCATGATGCTGCGAACCCGTCCCCCTTTTGAGCCCTTCACTCCACCATCGCGCAGAGCATCAATCGGCGACGCACGGGTAATGAGATACGCAGGATATGCTCCCGCGACCAGCCCGACCGCGAGCGTTGTAAACAACAGCCAGGGAAGCGTGGTGGCGTAGTCGATGACTAGGCCGCGGCCCATGGCAGCATTGAAAACGGGGACCACAACTTCCAGAACTGCCAACGCAATCAGCATGGAAATTGCGGCAATACAGAGACTTTCCACCATGAACTGTACGACGAGTTGGCCGCGACCGGCCCCCATTGTCTTGCGCAGTCCTATTTCTCTGGAGCGCCCCAGTGACTGCGCTGTCGCCAGATTTGTATAGTTCGCAATTGCCACCACGAGCACCAGAAATGCCAGAATTCTGATCGAATCCAGCACAGGTAGCCCCACGGCGTCCCACAGCATGGTATTAGCCTCAACGAGGGGGCGAACGTTGATGCCAGTAACAAACTCTCTGCTCTCTTCAGGAAAGTGACTTTCATAAACACCGTCCAATTTCGCCTGTAACCAATCGCGGGATTTATCTTCGGGTAGGAGTATGTACGTGTAGTCACCGGAAGACAGGTTATTGAAATTTCCTGCCAGGTCATAATCTGATACCCGATTCAAAGCGGCAATCGGCGCCACCATTTCAAATTTGTTACCACCGACAATAGAGGAATTAAAGTGCGTGTTGGGTGGAAGATCGGCAACGACCGCGGTCACATGCAGGCTCATACCATGGTCTAAAGTCAGCACCTGCCCCAACGCTTGCGAGTCACCGAAGAATTTGGTCGCGCTGCTCTTCGTCATCAGTATGCCTAACGGATCATCCAGCGCACGATCATCCCCTTCGAGATAGTCGAAGTTGAAAATTTTCATGAAGGATGGATCCGCAAATCGGATGCTCTGATAGTAGTGCTCATCATCGACCGACAGCAGGAATTCGGCTTGAACAATACGCGCAACTTCTTCCAGTTCCTCCACTTCGGCGAGAATGAATGGAGCAAACGCCGTATAGATGCCATCTGTTTCGGCAACACCGATATTGGCCGTTGCAGAAAACAGCGAGCCAGCAGTGAAAATGCGACCTGAATTTTCGTAGAAAGTGTCGTGGCTTCGTTCGTAAGTCGCCAGCAGTGAGCCATATACATACACGGAGATGCCGACAACGAGGCCGAGGATATTGATAGTTGCATAGAGCTTGTTCTTGAGAATCTGGCGCCATGCAATAAGGAGATAGTTCTTGATCATCGCAATGCTCCCGCAGAGTTACACAACGGCTCGGAGATTTTCGGTCACAACATGACCATCAAACAGATTGATCGTGCGTCGAGCGTAGTCAGAATGAGCAGGGCTGTGCGTCACCATGACGATAGTTGTGCCTTCCTTGTTGAGCCCCTGAAGCATTTCCATGACCTCCTGGCCATGCGCACTATCAAGGTTGCCGGTGGGTTCATCCGCCAGGATCAACCCCTGGTTACCCACCACAGCGCGGGCAACCGCCACCCGCTGCTGCTGACCACCGGAAAGTTGGCTGGGCATATGCTTCGCACGGTGCGCAATACCAACCTTGTCCATAATATTGTTCACCCGTTCGGCCCGCTCGCGGCCCGGCATATCGTGATACAGCAAGGCTAGTTCGATGTTCTCAGCGACCGAGAGTTCACCTATCAGGTTGAACGACTGAAAAATGAAGCCGATGTTCTTCTTTCTGATGTTGCTGAACTGGGATTCCGAGTAGCCGGAGACGTCTTCGTCCTGAAAAATGTATTGACCGGAGCTCGGTGCATCGAGCATGCCGATGATGTTCAACAACGTCGACTTCCCGCAACCCGACGGCCCCATGACCGCGACGAACTCGCCCTTGTCGATCTCGATATTCACGCCATCGAGCGCCACGGTCTCAACTTCATCCGTGCGATACATTTTTGACAGGTTATGTAGCTTTAACATTCTAAGTCCTTATCTGCTATTCGGTTGTCAATCTTCAGCTAACTGCAATCTATCCATTTCTTTGAAGCTCGAGTACGGACTGGTTACGACTTCCTCACCAAGTTCGAGACCCTCAAGCACTTCGATATGTCGTGAATTTCTCCGGCCAAGCCTCACGTTACGTTTTATAGCTTCGTTGCCATCGGAACTGACGACGAACATCCAACTGCCACCTGTATCCTGATAGAAAGCACCGTTTGGTATGAGCAGGGCGCTTGCGGAATCTCCGAGTGTCAATCTCGCCTGAATAGTCTGCCCACGGCGAATGCCCTCAGGCTCTGCGCCTTCGAACAACAGATCAATTTCAAATTGACCATTGTTAACCTCTGGGTAGATTTTGCTGATTCTGGTTTCAAAGTGCCGGCCATCTTTGTCGAATTGGGCTTCCTGGCCGATGTCGACCCTGCCCAGATAGAACTCATCAATGAACGCGCGCAATTTAAAGCTGTCTGGATCATCAATCTGACCAAGTCGGCCACCGCGTTGAATACTCTGTCCGATCTCGACATCCAGACCCGACAACTTGCCATCCAACGGCGCACGAACGTTGAGCGCATCGAGGTTTTTGCGGGCAAGCACCAGATTCTGTTTCAGCTGAGCCCCGGACGTCTGGAGAAAATCGAGTTGCGTTTCCTGCAATCGGGCGTCTGTAGCCTGACTTTCCAGAGTGACGGTTCGCAGGTTGGTGAAGTACTCCAGTTCGTCTAGAGCATTTTCCAACTGGCTTTTTGTCGCGACACCCGCGTTGTCCAGATTCTGCAGACGAGCCACCTGACGATTCAGGCGCTTGATCTGGTAGTCCATTTCTACGAGGTTGCGTTTGTGCTGCAGACGATTCTGCTCAAGCTGCAATTCGATGGTTCGCATGTTGTTCAACTGTTCAGTCACCATCGCTTCATTACGACTGACGTCCAGTTGCAGCGACGTGTTGTTCATTACCACGATCAGATCGCCTGCTTCGACCATCGCCCCATCTTCGATCAGCTTCTGTTCGACTTGACCACCCTCGATGACATCGAGATAAACCGTTTTCAGCGGAGTAACCCTACCGCGCATGGGGATGAAATCTTCAAACAGACCACTGATGACCGGGGAGATCACCAGCCGACTGTTTTCGATGACTAAAGACCGGCCACTGGCCAAACCATCCAGATACCAGGCCAGCGATGCGGCAATCGCCACCACGGCAGCCACAATCGCCACATTCTTCAGCGGCAGCTTTTTCTTCTCGATTAGCCGATCCATGCTCACGCCGGACATGTCGCCCGCTACAGACAACGGCCTGGCACTGCCAGATTGGCTTATCACTTCCATAACAATTTTCGCGGCTTCAGTTGGTCACTCAGTGTTACAAAGCAAACAGCGTGCCAATCAGCTAACTCGTTGAAAGCATTAACATAGCTGGCGGCTTTCCAGAGTAAGCTGCGGCAATTTCTGTTCGATTCCGAACACTTGATGTACGATATCGGACAGTTCCGGCTCGGGTTCAGCGGCATGACAATCGAAACAGGCTCGATCCTGATCGTCGACGACGATGAAGACATACTGACGGCGGGCAAATTGCTGCTGCAACGCCACTACGACCGGGTAGATACCTGCAACGATCCGGCACTTATACCGGATTCGCTGGCCGCGACCGACTACGCTGCCATCTTGCTGGACATGAACTTCGGTCCGGGCGAGGCCAGCGGCGAGCAAGGCTTTCACTGGCTGGGAAAGATTCTGGCCATCGATGCAGACGCGGTCGTCGTGCTCATCACGGCCCACGGTGGAGTGGATGTCGCGGTCAAAGCGATGAAGATCGGGGCGACTGATTTCATATCCAAACCCTGGCAGAACGAAAAAGTCGTTGCGACGCTGTCCGCCAGCGTGAAGCTCCGGCAAACGCGGGTGCAGGCGAACCAACTCAAGCAAACCAACACCGCTTTAGTAGAAGTAGCGAGCCAGTCAACGCAATCAATGCTTGGTCAATCCGCGGCTATGCAATCGGTGCACAAGATGATCGAGCGGGCAGCGCCGACAGAAGCCAACGTGTTGCTGCTGGGAGAAAACGGCACAGGCAAGGAACTGGCGGCGCGCGCCCTACATCACCAATCCCTGCGTGCCGACGAGGTCTTCATGACAGTCGACCTTGGTGCCGTGACCGAAACCCTCTTCGAATCGGAACTGTTCGGCCATAAGAAAGGTGCCTTTACCGACGCAACCCGGGATCGAATCGGCCGAATACAGGCTTCTAACGGTGGCACTCTGTTTCTGGATGAAATCGGCAATCTGCCACTGCATCTGCAGGCGAAATTGCTGTCGGTGCTCGAGCAGAGGCAGGTATCTCCCGTGGGTGCGACAAAAACCGTGGCAATCGACATCAGGGTAATCGCAGCGACAAACCTGGCGAAAGATCAACTGATGGATGAAGATCGATTCAGACAGGACCTGCTCTTCCGCTTGAACACCGTGGAGATTGTCCTGCCACCCCTGCGGGATCGGCGCGAGGACATACCCGCTATCGCTGAATATTACGCCGATCTCTACGTTCGAAAATACGCCAAGGCAACCAAAGCCTTTTCTCCTGCCGCCATGCAGGCAATTGTGGACAATCATTGGCCGGGGAATGTCCGGGCACTACGACATGCTATCGAACGGGCTGTGATCCTTTCGGAAGGCGATGAGTTTCAAGCGAGTGATTTCCAGATCTCCGGCAATCCGCCAGCGGTCGGCAACAAGCAGCAGACCGATCCATATGTGGAAAGCTCAGACATCGAACTTAATCTCGAGCGGCTCGAGAAACGCGCAATCCAGCAGTCACTCAACCGCAACCGCTACAACATCAGCCATGCAGCAAAAGACCTGGGTCTGACCAGAGCTGCCCTCTACAGAAGGATGGAGAAGCATGGGCTTTAGTCGATTCAGCATACTGCTGGCAATTCGCTTCTGCATTCTTCTGGTGGCGTTGGCTTGTGTTGGCTTCCTCATCATCACACCCGGCCACCACGCGGCAACACTCCTCGCACTGGCTGTCACGATCAGTCTCACGGTTGAGGTGTTCAAGTACATATCCAGAACGAATCTCGAAGTGACGCGCTTTCTGAACGCTGCACGCTATGCCGATTTCGGTCAGCGATTCGAATTTGGCAAACTGGGAGGGGGTTTCCCGGAACTGGGCAACACGTTCACTTATATACTCGATCGCTTCCGCGAAGATCGAAGTCAGCGCGAAAGTGAACTGCGCCATCTGAAGGCACTGTTGGAACATGTTCCCGTACCACTGATCTCGATTCATTCGAACGAACAGATAACCCTGTGGAATAACTCAGCGCGGCGCTTGTTTGGTACCGCGCATATGACGCGATTGTCGGACCTTGCACAATTCGGCGACGAATTTTTCAAACAGATGAATTCGATCAAGCCGGGTGAACGGCTACTGGTGCCATTCCGGCTGCACGAGACTGAACAGAATCTGACGATCTCGGCCAGCGAAATTATCATCTCGTCGAGCACGGAACGACTGATCAGCCTGCAGAACATTCAAAGTGAGTTGGACGGCATGCAGGTGAGCGCGTGGCAGGATCTGGTCAGAGTGCTGACTCACGAGATCATGAACTCGATAACGCCCGTTGCTTCTTTAGCACAGACTGCCGTGGACCTGGTCGATGATGTCAGTGGCAAGATCGCCGACAAATCAGAGATAGTTGAGGAACTGAAAGACGTCAAGAGCGCAGTCCTCACCGTTGCCCGTCGATCCGATGGATTGATGAATTTCGTATCTAAATACCGCCAGATGACACAACTGCCAGAGCCCGATAAATCACGGTTCCTGCTGTCTGACCTGTTTGCAGACGTCACCCGAATGATCACTGTCGACTGGCTGGATAAGGGACTGGCTCTTCTAACTAATGTTGAGCCAGCGCAACTCGATCTTTTCGCAGATAGACAGATGGTGGAACAGGTGCTCATCAATCTGTTGCAGAACAGTGAACATGCCCTGGATGGCGCTGCTCACGGGCAGATCACGTTGTCAGGGAGATTGAATCATCGAGGAACTGTCACTATCGAGGTTTCCGACAACGGGCCCGGAATCCACGACGAGATCGCAGCGAATATATTCGTTCCTTTTTACACGACTCGCCGGGAAGGCAGCGGCGTCGGTCTTACGTTGAGTCGCCAGATAATGCTCGCCCACGGCGGAACGATATCCTTCGCAAATATTGCCACCAGCGAGCAGCAGACAGGTGCACGATTTTCACTCGTGTTCTAGCACCCCTCGGAGACGGCTTTAATTGACTCTGGGAACGTTTAGAGCTTCCAGATTTGCCACCAGGTTCACGCCAGCAGAGCGAACATTGATGTCCTTATCAATTTTCTGGATTACGCCTTCCGCATTGATATAAAACGTCCAGCGATTGGCATACCCAGCAGCGGATAGCACACCATAAGATGCACACATCTCTTTGCCTGGATCTGAAAGAACAGGAAAGCTGGCTTCGTTCTTCTCGGCGAATCCCCGATTGTCCTCAAGCGAATCGATACTCGCCATGAAGTAGACAACTTCGTAGTTTCTGATTTCCCGGTCACTGTCACGCAGCGCCTTACACTCGAGAGTTCAGCCCCCGGTGAAGGCCTTTGGGAAAAACGCGATCACCACATGTTTACCGCGCATCTGTGACAGCGTGTATTGCTGGCCGTCCGACCCCGGCAGCGTCCAGTCGGGCGCCAGGTCACCGACATCTGGTGCTGCATTCAGCGCACCAGCAAACAGTAAAGACAAAACAAAAAGACCAGTTCGTCGCAACATCGCTCCCTCCTCCAGATGTACACCGCCCATTATACATATCTACCAAAAACCAGGTGCCGTTCGTTAGCCTTTTGCGTTTACATTCCACTATAGGAAGTTCACGGTGAGCCGATCACGACTGTCCGGGGAATCCGAAAATATGCGAAGGCACGTCGTTCTGTCTCTTCCAGCCGTCCTGGCGCTGTTGGCGACGCTCTCAGCCTGTGATGTGCAACCTGACAGTGTCGCCCGGCAAGCCAGTGATGCAGCCGCAGATACCATCTATTTCGGCGGCGACATCCTTACCATGGAGGGCGAGTCGCCGCAGTATGTCGAAGCGGTCACCGTGAGAGACGGCAAGATCGTTCTCGTCGGTTCGAAGGCTGCCGCCCTTGAGCAATCCGGTACGGCAACGCAGTTCATTGATCTCGCCGGCAAGACTCTCATGCCCGGCTTGATCGATCCCCACCTGCACCCGATGCTGGCAACCATCCTGATCCAGACCGAAATCATCGCTTACAACGACTGGGATCTGCCAACAGGTTTTTTCCCGGGCGTGCAGGACCAGGCAAGTTACCTCGAAAGGCTCGACGCGGCCGTCGCCCGCCATTCATCGACCACCAGACCGGTCATCTCGTGGGGCTACCATCAGTTGTATCACGGCGACATTCACCGCGAACTGCTCGATGAACGCTATCCGGATGTCCCCGTGGTCATCTGGCAATACTCTTTTCACGAACTGAGGCTCAACTCAAAGGCGATCGAGCTTTTTGGCATCGACGAAGATGCAGCGCGGCAACACACACAAGTCGAGATCGACAGAGGCCGGTTTTTCGAACGGGGTGCGCAGACCTTTGTCGCCCCGCACCTGATACCACACGTCGCCGACCCCGCGAATGCGGGTCCTGCAATGCGGCAGGTGGCCGAAACCATCCACCGGGGCGGCATCACGCTGGTCGCTGACATGACCATGCCCACACTGGATTTTGCAACGGAACTGTTGCTTGCGAGGGAGGTTCTCGATTCCCCGGAGACGAAATTTCGAACCTTGCTGGTGCCCATCAGCACATACTACGCACCGAATCCTGAGCAACTCGAAGAGGCGTTCGAGCGGATAGAGAATCTCGCGGAGCACAACACCGACAAGGTAGCGTTCGTAAAACAAGTCAAAATACTGGCAGACGGCGCTTTCTTTTCACAATTGATGCAGTTGCGCGACGGCTACACCGACGGTCATC
>CBDUDJ010000030.1:0-10278 GCA_965365885.1 uncultured Gammaproteobacteria bacterium | reverse complement strand
AATTGCCCTATGGTGCCCCAAGGTTTGACCAACCCAGCGTTTCTAAAGTGGCGACGTCGGTTGGCCCCAGTCCGGCTTCGTGAATCACCATCAGAACCTCGTAGTTGCCATTAGCGGTGCTTTGCGATTTGAAGCTGGCCCCTTTGATCTGTTTGTCGAGAATTCTGGCGAAGCGTTTCGCGTGCAGGTTTGAATCAAAAACGACCGAGCGGGCGGTGGTCAAGACAGCTTCGCGGTCGCTGGATTGGTTGTTGATTCTCGTTTGTTGATTTAGCACTTTGCGGGCGTAGTTTTTCGCGCCTTCCGGAAGTGTGGGTGAACGGCTGATTCTGCCCGGCCCATAGTTGTAAGCCGCGAGTGCCCGTTCCACATCGCCGCCAGACCCGTGAAGTAACTGCTTCAGATACCGCGCGCCGAGTTCGATGTTCAAGCATGGATTGTAGAGTTCGGAAACCCGTCGTACTCCGAGGTCCTTCGCGGTACCTGGCCATTGGATCTGCATGATCCCGTGAGAATTCTTGTTGGATCTTGCGTCCGCGTCCCAGCCGCTTTCGGTTGCCGCAACCGCCAGCAACAGATCGACCGGCACTCCATGCATTTCAGCTGCAATCTCGAAGCACGATTGGTAGGGATAGCGCTCCGCTGCGGTGGCTGTTGCCGGGAGCGCGCTACCCAGTAGCGTGAATAGAACGATCAGCCGGCTCACGGTGCACGATACCCAGTCACGGCGGCGATCTCGTCGAGCAAAGCGTCACGTTCATCGATTGATGCGTAGTCGAACACCACCTGGTAGTCACCGGGGCCCTGACGCGCCACGGCAAAAGAGTGCTGAAACTGATCGGCGAGCTGACGGGCAAAACCCTCGGCAGACCTCTGGCTGTGGAATGAGACCCAGACAGGGGTCGGTTCGTTGCTGGAGGCAATTTGACCGATGGTGTCAGCAGGCGGCTTGACGAGGTCGATTTGCACGCCAGGCACAACTTCCACGCTTGCCTCGCCTGCGGCGCCCACTGCCGGCTCATCTTCGGCAACCAGCTGTGGCGCCGACGCCGCTGGTGTGCCGCCAGCTTCGCCACGGGGAAGTGTCTCTGCGAGAACCTCTAAAGCGCTCGCAGCGAAGGCGAAGGGCGACTCAGGAGTGCTGAGCTCATCAGGTGTCGTGCGCTCGCGCGTATTGCTCAGTGAGGTCACGTGTGAAGTGTTGTTTGAGGTGTTGTTTGAGATGTTGTGTGAACTGCTGAGCGGCGGATTTTCGAACAGCGCCTCAGCGGTCGTCTCAACTATCGAATCCCACAGATTGACTACTTTGTCGAACAGCGGGTTCGTCGGCGCATCGACCGCGGTTGCTGCGAACAACGTAAGTGCCGCACCGATTAAGATCCCGAGTATGAATCGCATGACTGACTCCTATAATTCGGTGATGCCTTGTGGCGTATGGTTGAGATGCATTGCGCGCCACTGATAAGCGCCCTCATGCTTCGCCAGCAGTCGCTCGAGACTGCCGAGCCAACCGCGGTAATCCCAGGACTGGTTGGCTTCGCAGGGCCCGCGCGCGATATGTCGAGCCAGATCGCGTGCAACGTTACGGTCATTTACCGCGATTGCGTAGAAGCCGGCGTCCGCAGTCTGCGGACTTGCGCTGGGTGTGATTCGCAGGCGGAAGGTCCGTTCTCCGCTCTCGGCTAGCCGGGGACTGCGCCTGCAGGAAGTTGATCTCAACGAGCGCCCCGTGCTCGACAACACAAACAGGTAAGCGGGCGACAGTACTTCGAAGGATATCTCCACGCATTTGTTGGCCTTAACCTGGCGCCGGGTACACACACGCCCGGCCGAATCCGACGGCTCGAGCGAATCGCTGTACGCGAGGCCGCTGAGCAATTCCCCAACCTGCGGAGACCGCGGCTTGGGCTCGCCCGGTCGCCCGTCCAGACCGATGACGAACACCGAGGCAAGGCGTTGTGTATTCTCCTGTGCCGCATCGCTCAGAGTTAGAGACAGCTCGTGCGTTTGCTTGCCGAGAGGGCTTGCATGCAACGAAAGCAGCCAGCGGGCTTCGGTTTTATCCGAGGTCACGGCGCCGATCGGTGTGATGATGAGGTCTTTGTGCAGTTGCCCCAGAATTCGTGTCAGCTGGCGGGATTCCTTCACTTCGAGATCGAGATAAAGGGGGCCATCGAGACCATCGGGGAGCGCGCAATGCAGATGTCTTTGCATGATGTCGGCAATCTGATCGCCTGCGCTGACGGGAAGCGGACTGTCGACGGTCCCCTTCGGTGGCAGCACAAATTCTTTTCTCAGAGCTGTTTTCTCGGCGGTGGTCAGGCGACCCTTCCAGGTGAAATTGGCGCCACTGACCCAGATTGATTCTTCGACGTCCACCATCGAAATGTTCAGTTGATGGCTGCGGCTGCCGTCACGCTCAATCTCAACGCCGAGCAGGTAAGGAATCAGCATTGGCGCACCGCAGGTTTCACTGGTCTGGTTCCAGGCGAGGCGCACGCCGGGATTACGCAATAACAGTTGTGTGAGATGTTCTTCAACTGCCTGATGCAGCCTGCTGGCTTTTGCCAGTGGCTTGCCATCCTGCATTGCAACGAAGCGGACAGTTTCGCCTTTGAATTTGGGGTGTTGGCTCAGCAGTTCTGTCAATTGCGGCGCGACGCTCGTGTTCAGCCAGCGACCAAGGGCATCATGCAACAGCCCAGTCTCCGCGTGCGCAGCAGCACTGAGCCACAGACAAGACCAGATCAGTTTACGAGCGATGCCGAGCCACATGGTGAACCTCTCCGTAGCGGTTGATAACCAGTTGGCCTTCACGCACGGAAGCCATGTGGTCCTCTATCTGATTGCGCATCGCAGGCGGGATTGCGATTGCCCAGGTGAATGGCACAGCGTGTGATTGCGGACGTCCGAGTGCTTCGAGTATGAGCCTCGGCACGGTTTGCTCCATCAGTTCGTAAACCTGGCCTGGTGCCGCGGAGCGCAGAAACTGGTAGTTCGGCTGCAGTGCGAACACGCCGGATTCGTTGTAGGCATATACTTCAATGTCACCTTTCGCGATCAATCTGAGAAAATCGCCGTCGGATGCGAACCTGAGACTCAGGCCATCATCCTCCACATTCTGCGAGCTCATCGAAGGAACTTCTGGTGCGTCGGGTTCTGCCACCGGCGCGGGTTCGATCATCGGTGCCACTTGCACGCGCCGCACCGGGGGGCGCGTAATTTTCGGTTCCGGCTTCTCGATTGGTTCCTGCCAACGCGGTGCCGGCTCCGGCGCGTCCAGCGGTTTCACGATTTGCGGTTGCGGAATCTCTGGTGCTTCTACGTTGCGCACCAGCGCGAGTATTGCAATCAGGCAGAAAGCAATGATTGCCATAAAACGCATCACGTCCGCCTGCAGGCTTTCGCTGTCGAATCCAGGGCTGGCCGGGTTAGGATTCATAACTGGTCTCAAAAGCTGCAAGCTGTCGTTCAATGCGTTGCGTGGATGCGACGAGATCCTTCAGATCAGCTTTGTACAGACTGTCGTAGAACGTGTGCAGTTGTGCACCCACCATCATCGTCTTCGCCAGGCGCATGAGATAGCCACCCATAGCACCCACGATCGTGGTGGTCAGAGCAAGCAAAATGCCACCATCGACCAGCTTCTGCAGCACAGAACCTGCGGTATCCACCAGGGCCTCTCCGGGATCGCCCAGCGCGCTCTGCAGGGCGCTGCGCATTCCAACAGCCGTCCAGATCACGCCGATTCCGACGAAAAGGTGGATCCAGACGTCGAGCAACTGATCGAGCTCAACTGCTTCTCGCAGCGTAGAGCCTCGATCCAGCAACTGATGCAGGCGCGACAGATTCATGAGATAGACGGTGAGGACGATTGCGAACAACCAAACGGAGCTGCCGAGGTTGAGATCAATCCAGCCACCCAGGGTGGCTCGTGCTGAGCCGCCGTCACTCGCCAGGTTCGGCGGGTCAACGAGCAGCAGAGCGATGAGAGCAAGCACGATGCCCGTGCCCGTTCCCCAGCCAAAACCCCAGGTGCGTGTGCTCAATTGCTTTTTCCGGCCGCACAAGCTCGACAGGTTGCCTCGAGAACCAGATCGGCCTCTTTGAGAAGGTTGTCTGCGCGATAAAAACTTGGCGCATCGGCACTGGCCCGCATGAGGCCGAGTTCCTTATCGTGCAACTCAGCCTGCATATCGGACATCACCTGACGTCGGATCGGGCATGTCTGGGAGCAGGTGTTGTAGTCGCCCTGCAGAGACACAAACTTGATGTTGAAGTAGCGGTTGTAGAGCGCTTCTGCCTGGCGTCGACTGATGACGCCCATCTCGTTGACCCGCATCAGATGGTCGCTGAAGCGCATCCGGTTTTCCCTGGCCGGATTTGCTTCGGCGGTCTTCAGCAATGACTGGAAGTAGCTGTCGAAGTGATATTCACAGCCACCGGCCATCCGGGTTTCTGCTGTAGTCATCGCGGCTTGCAGATTGCCGGAGAGGTTCACCGCGCAATAGTCTGGTTGGCTCGAGCAGGCCGCGATGAGTGGCAGACTCGCAATAAGACAAAGGATTGTTCGCGTCATGTTCAATACTCCTGCTACATCGCCAGCGGGCTGACAAATTCAGATTCGCCAATGGCATATGGGGGTGAGGCAATGGGTGAGTCGGTTGCTGCTTCGCCGAAGAGAATTTCTTTCACTCCGCTGACGACTGCCGACATCTCCGGGGTGATCAGGCCGAATGACTGATTCAGCTGCTCCATCAGCGACGCCCGACCGATCTCTTCCTGGGTGGCGGCAATCAGCTGTGCTGCTTCCTCCATATCCAGATAGATGTCCGATGCGACGACAGCCAGTGATTGACCGGGCCCTTCGCGGTGCGTTGCGACGAGATCGTAATATTGTTTGAAGCGATCAGACAGACGAACACCGGAGCGGCCACGCAAGGCGGGTTGTTCGCTCTTGGGTGACTGGTCGGTCTCGCCGAGAAGAGAATTCTGCAGTGAAGTGGGTGTGGTCCTTTGACCAAGTTCCTGTCGGAGGCGCTTTTCGAGACTGTTGCGCGTGCGTGTTACGGCCCTTTCCATGTCGGGCAGGCGATCGCTCATGATGTTCAGCATCTCGAGGTACGTTGCGCCAAGTTGTTTGCCGATTCGTTCGCAGCCCTGATCACCGTCAGCACCCTGACAGAGGCTTTCTGAATAGAGTTGCTCCTGCATGTCCAGCCGGTGGATCACTTCCTGAAGGTTGTTCTCCATTTCTTCGGCGACCTGACCCGTTTCGCGAATGTCTTCTAAAACAGTCGTTGGAAAAAGCCGTACGACCGGGCCAGACCCGGCGGCGAAGGCTGAAGTTGCGCTGAGCGCGAGTAGAAATACGAGTGGGACACTGCAGAGTCGCCTGCCACGACGGCATGGACTCGATAGTTGGGATTGCATCGTTAAACCCTCCTGGATTTTTGCCGACGTTCGTAAAGATGTTGTTAAGTCTGTTTGTCTGACGCTACTGCCTGGCGGATGAATGAATACTGAATATTCCTGATAGCTGTTGAAAAAAGGTATGCAGCACATGTTTTTCAAAATGCCGTTCGTTATGTAGCCAGCGGTGTCACTCGAACCCGGATGCTGATCTCGTCACCTGGATGGCGTGGCACTCTTTTTTCGAATGTCCGGCCAGCGTATTCGTACGTCACGAGATATCCGTCGATCGACTCCTCAGGACGGGATTCGTACTTCGTGCGACAGCGCTGCACAGGTGCTGCACGTCGGTAGTGTCTGTCGCTGCGGCGGTATTCATGTGACTCGTCATCGTGCTGCCGTGCGGCATTCTTCGCGATGGATGAGCCGGTCAGCGCGCCGAGCACCGTGAGTGCCTTTTTACCGTTGCCACCGCCGAACTGGTGTCCAACCCAGCCGCCGATCAAGCCACCAAGCAGCCCGGGCAAGATGCGCTGGTGTGTGTGGCGCTGGCGCGGATAGTCGTCGGCTCGTTCGGCGGAATATTCGGTGGTGCAATGCTGCACGGGATGGTCCACGTAGCGTTTGGTAACGATTGGCTCCACGTGGAGCACCGGAGCCTTCACAAAATAGGAACTTGTGCCTGAGGATTTGTCTGCTGCCAGAGCAGGCGAGCTCAGGATGGTAGTTGTGCTCAGGATTGTCGCGCAGAGCAAGCTCAAGGTTGCGGCGGTAAGACCCCGCACAGTGGTATCTTCGTTTTCCGGTCGTGCGTCATTCATGCGTCCACCCCACCCAGCCGTTGAGAAGCGAATGACATGTTAGGCGCCCGAAGTTAAACGAATGCTGAACGGATTCCGGCGAGCCAATGAGTGACGAAGACAGACAGCGCTGGAACCAGCGCTACGCGCAAGGCGCCTATCTGGAGCGCGACCAACCCAGTGAGATTCTCACCAGGGCGTGTGCAGATGGCACCCTGCCGACAGCTGCTGGGACGGTGCACGTGCCACGCGCTCTCGATGTTGCCTGTGGTGCGGGCCGCAATGCGCGATATCTGGCTGAGCTTGGCTATGCGGTGGATGCGGTAGATATATCAGCCGTCGCACTCGGCCGTGGGCGTGAGTTGGCAGCAGGAGCAGGCCTTGCCGTCAACTGGCTCGAAGCCGATCTCGAATCTGCGGTATCTGGCTGGCTGCCGGCAGCGAGTTACGATCTCATCGTGGTCATCCGCTATCTCAATCTGCCTCTGCTGGCTGAACTCTCTCAGCGTCTGGACGCCGGTGGCATCCTGCTCTGCGAGACTCATCTGCAGACGCAAACTGCAGTCGCCGGACCTCGCGGGGCCAGATTCCGCGCAGCACCCGGTGCCCTGGCGCAGGTAGTGCAGGGCCTGCAGATGCTCTTGAGCGAAGAAGGGTTGGTGACGGAGCCAGACGGTAGGACAGCCTGTCTCGCTCGATTGATCGCCATCGCGCCGCATCCATAAACGGGTCCCCCGGCAAATTGACCGCGCGAGGTTCGCAAAATTACTTTCTGCATAAAGTTTATGTATGTAATATTTGACATTAAGTATATAAAAACATACGTTGTGTCGACTTTAGTATACATCGAACAGGCGGGAGCGTTGCTGGATCTGACCTTTGAGGAAGAAAGGCTCTGGGTGTCGTTGCTGTCGATCGGCGCACTCTATGGTGGCTACTTTTACGAAGTAGCAAGTGGTGCGCAGCAACCATCGCTCAGTGCCATGCAGGAAGCCGACGCGACCATGGCTTCTAGCAGCGTGTTGCAAAACACACTGCGAGCCTCGCCCCAGCCTGGCCGGCATCGATGAGCAGTATCCACAACCGCATCAGAAAGTTTCGCTTCGACGCAAATGAGATGACACAGCAGGAACTGGCCGACAGGATCGGTGTGACGCGGCAGACGGTCGTGGCAATAGAGGGTGCCAAGTACTCACCTTCGCTGGAAGTGGCCTTCCGTATTGCAGAAGTCTTCGCCGTGCCCCTCAACCAGGTTTTCTGCTACGGCGAGAATTCGTTCACGGACTGAATGCAGCGGGTTGACCGGTGGCGGCTGCAGCCGTTCGAGTAGTAGACTCGCTCAGGGATCAGTCGTGCTCGGGTGAAACATGCGCCTCTCCGCAGAAACCGTACGTTGCCAGTCAGATCTGGATATGTTCGAAAGGCTCCTGGAAGATCTGACGGTCAAGCGGGTCAACGAGCAGATCGAACAAGCTGCCAGAAAGGATGGCGGGCGCTCCGGTTTGCGCAGGCGTCTGCTTACCACATCGGTCAGGCTCAGCGAAGCGATGGCGCCGGATCTGCATAAGATTGCCAATGAGTGCAGCGAGCGCCTTGAACTGGGCATCGAGCTCGAGCTCTACGTGTACTCGAGTCCTGTCTACAACGCGATGTGTTTCAAACCCGAAGCCGGACGGTTGTTCGTCATGTTCTCCTCGAGTCTCCTCGAGGCGTTCACGGACAAGGAACTCAAATTCGTGATGGGTCACGAACTCGGCCACCATGTCTACAATCATCATGCAATCCCCATCGGTTACATATTGCGCGGCGGCACACGGCCGGATCCGCGTCTTGCGCTGGATCTGTTCACCTGGTCACGCTATGCGGAGATCTCCGCAGACCGGGCGGGTGCGCATTGCGCGCAGGATCTGCTTGCGGTGTCGCGGGCTTTATTCAAGCTGGCATCGGGTTTGAGCGGCAGCTCAGTACAGTTCCATCTGGACGATTTCCTGGCACAGGTGGATGCGATGCAGGTCGAAGATGCCGTTCCTGGACAAGGTGCACCCAAAGAAGACTGGTTTTCCACTCACCCGTTCAGTCCGCTGCGGGTCAAGGCGCTTACGCTCTTCCACAATTCGGAACTGGCCGGCGGGACGCAGTCGAAACATGATCTGGAGGTCGCCGTGCAGGGGGTGATGAGTCTCATGGAGCCGAGCTATCTCGATGGGCGCACGGATACTGCAGAAAACATGCGGCGGTTATTGTTTGCGGGCGCACTCGTCGTTGCCAACGCCGATGGCAACATCAGCGAAGAGGAAGTGGCAATTTTCGAGAAATTTTTCGGTAAAGGCGCGTTCAGCGATTCACTGAACCTCGATGCCCTGCACGACGATCTGGAAGATCGAATTGCTCAGGTGCGGGAGATGGCCAGCACCCCGCAGGCGATGCAGGTGTTGCGGGACCTCTGTCTGGTCGCCCGTTCGGAAGGTCTGATTTCGCAGGTGGAAACCGATGTGTTGAATGAAATTGCTGATGGCCTCGGTGTCCCCCGGGAGTTCGTTTGCCAGTCGCTGGATTCAGAATTCGAACCCGACTGAACCGCAGATCTCAGCTGGCCGGTACTCGTGGTTTCATTGCTGCATGGTTTGCTGGTAGTCTCAGCGCGTGTCACGAGCACCCCGGGGGATTTTTCAATGACAGCCGAATGCTCTGCTTCCAGTATCTTTGGTGCGCTGCTTGTCGTGCTTGCCAGCCAGGCGGTGGCACAGATCGAGCCTGAGGAAATGGGCTCGACGACCATGTCGGCGCCGCAACCGCACTGGCTCATCGCAATCAGTGACAGTGCCTCGATCTGGGACGGCGACACGGGCGAGATGCAGGGTAAGGTCAACATTTCCGACTACACCTCCGGCGTCGCAATAGACAGAAAGCGTGGCCTGATTTATGCGCCGGGCTCCTACTACTCGCGCGACACTTATGGCGAGCGAACTGATGTTCTTGTGCTCACCGATATCGAAACGCTTGCACCTGTGGCCGAAGTGGTCGTGCCGACGAAACTTGCAGCCGTCTTCCACCGCGCAGTCATCAACCCTGTCGGTGCTGATTTCATCGGTCTCTACAATATGACGCCCGCAATGTCGGTCAGCATCGTAGATGTGGAAAAGCAGGAGTTTGTTGGTGAGATTTCCACGGCGGGATGTGCACTCGTGTATCCCGCACCGGGGCGACGCTTCATGCAGATCTGCGGCGATGGCACGTTGCAATTGATTACGCTGGGCAGGGACGGTAGAGAAACGGATCGAGTTCGCAGCGAAGTATTTTTCGATACGGAAACCGATCCGGTATTCGATTATGCGGTTCCCAAGGATGATGGTTGGATACTCGTCTCGTTTGCCGGCCTCGTCTACGAAGTCACGATCGATGATGAGATAACGATTTCCGAACCCTGGTCATTGCTCACGGAAGAAGATGAAGAGGAAAACTGGCGGATCGGTGGCCATGAAGTGTTTGCGTACAATTCCGCGCAGGATGTCCTGCTCACGTTGATGCACCAGGGAGATGAGTACGGGCACGAGGATTCAGGCACGTCGATCTGGGCATACGATTTTTCGAATCAGCGCCGTGGCTATCAGCTCGAACTCAGCGAGCCGAGTGCGACGATCGCCGTGAGCTCCGATGAGGCGCCGCTGCTGTTCGTGGTTGCCCCGGAAGCTGAGTCTCTGGAGGTGCGCAATGCCGTCACTGGCAGGCTCCTGCGAACGATTGAAGAATCCGGTACGCCTTACCTGCTGCAGGGGTTTTAGATGAACAAGCTGATCGCACTCATGGATGCGCGTGTCGCACGCACGACGAGATCTCTTGCCAAACGTGTTTCGCGGCGTGGCTTCCTCAGTCGGTTTGGTGGCGTACTGGTGGGCGTCGGTGCGTTCCCTCTGCTGCCGGTGGTGCGCGAAGCCGCAGCGGCAAACGACATACCCGAACTCGGTGATCCGCAGAGTTGCGATTATTGGCGCTATTGCGCCTTTGGCGGCAGTCTCTGCAGCTGCTGCGGTGGTTCTCACACCAAATGTCCGCCGGGCACGGAAGC
>CBDUDJ010000029.1:0-10287 GCA_965365885.1 uncultured Gammaproteobacteria bacterium | reverse complement strand
TCGGCGACCAGGCCGCAGGCCTCACCTACTCGCGACTTCGCAGCCGCCACCTCGAACTCGACACGACCGGCAGCGCTTTCGCCAGCGGCCGCAGAAGCGGCCGCGGACGCGACCGCATCCATGGCAGCAACGGCAGCGTCCGCCGCTCTTACCGCAGCAGCCGTCTCGGCTGCCATCACCGCAAGCGTGTGTTGAATGGCCTGGAATCTGGCGATTGGCCGACCAAATTGCTCACGCTCGCCTGCGTACTGCAACGACAACTCCAACACCCGGGTTAGCGTACCCGCCATCTGCGCCGTCCGCGCGAGCGCGAGCATGGCGAAGGTATCTTCCGCAACAGGCAGCGTGTGGTGAGCTTCGATTGCGTAGACGTCGCGGGCTTCACCGGCGAGATTGTTGCCCGTCGTCGCGAGCCCACCCTCGATGCGCGCAAGGTTATTCGCCTGAGCGACGCCATAGTCCAGAGTAAGCACGCCCTCGCTCGCGCGACCCCAGGGTAGATCGATGACTTCGTCGTCGCAGCGAATGCCGATCGTGCAGAAAGTATCACTGTTACCGAGCCAACGATTGGCAAACAGAATTTCAGCCAGCGGTAAAGGCACCGCGTGGCGACCTGCAACTTTCAGGACCGCGAATACATCGCTCAGGCTCACACCGCTGTCGACTAAAGCAAGCTCGTGCAGACCGTTTTCCTGCAACACCGCCCACAATGCGTCCGGAAATTCTCCTGCCTCGGCAGCATCGAGTGCGGCTTTATCGCAATGATCCGTGAAAATCCTGTCGGCTGTCTCGGTCAGCAATTGTGTGGTGCTCATCAGCGCAGCCCCAGACCACGGGCAATGACGCCGCGCAGAATCTCCCGGGTACCGCCACGCAGCGTGAATGACGGCGACAACAGCAGCGTATCGGTATAAGCCGCGTGAAAATCGTCCCAGGATCGACGATCGATAAAATCTCCGGGCGCGGCGAGTCGTACCAGTTCAGGCAGCAATTTCTCAAAATCATTGCCCAGGGCCTTCACCAGCGCAGCCTCGACATTCGGACTCTTGGAGTTTTCCAGCATGCCAGCGACGGAAATCGACATCCGTCGCAGTGCAAGAAGATGTGCCACGGCACGGCCAATCAACGCAGCTTCAGCTGGCATTGGCGTCTCGCCCACAGCTCGAAGGAACTCGACGAGCACCCGAAAGGCAGAAAGAAATCGCTCCGGACCGCTGCGCTCATATGCCAGCTCGCTGGTCACCTGCTGCCAGCCGTTACCGGCTGAGCCAATGATCCGGTCAGCCGGCACGAGAACATCCTCGAAAACCACTTCGTTGAAATCCTCGCCACCGGCAATGTTGCGGATCGGCCGGATCTGCGCGCCATCCGCGCGCAGGTCCACGACTATCTGGGAGAGCCCGGCATGCCGATCCTCCGCTGGCGGTGACGTGCGCACCAGCGCAATCATGAAATGGTTGCGGTGAGCGTCGGTAGACCAGAGTTTGGTGCCGTTGATAAGCCAACCATCCCCCTGCCGCACCGCTTTCGTGCGCACGGATGCCAGATCGGAGCCGGAGTTGGGTTCACTCATACCAATGGAAAAAAATGACTCTCCCCGGGTGATGGCGGGAAGATACTGCTCACGTTGTTCTGCTGAGCCGAACCGCAACAGCAGGGGCCCGCTCTGCCGGTCGGCGATCCAGTGCGCGCTGACCGGGGTACCCGCGGCAAGTAGTTCCTCGGTGACGACGTAGCGTTCGAAGAACGTGCGTTCGCCGCCGCCATACAGGCGCGGCCAGGTCATGCCAATCCAGCCCTGACGGCCCAGTTTTGCGGAAAACTCCGGATCATGGCCCGTCGTAAAATCTGAGTTCGGACGACCCAAATGGCTCGGGTTTGCGCTGATGAATTCACGAACCTCGCGACGCAACGTCTCGGTCTCTTCAGGTAATTCAATACGGTCAAACTGCAGCAAAACGACCGGTAACCTCATGCCGCGCAAGGGCAACAACGTTAACCGGGCCGGATTGAACTTACAAACTAGCAGCGTGATTCGATTGTCGGGTCGTGCGAGCTTGCCTAAACTAGCAGGCCTTTACTGAAGGGGAACGAACCCATGAGCGATAAACCATCTTATGTTGGCCTGTTGAACGCAATCGCCGTCGGCGAAGGTCGTGGCCATGAACTATTCAAGGCATGGAGTGCCGCCACTGAAAATACACAGTTGAAGCCAGTATTGGATATGGTGGCAATCAGGGAACATGAACATGCTGCCGCATTCACCAAGCGACTTTGTGAACTCGGCTTCGGTATCCGAGAAAAATCCAGCGAAAGTTTTGACGAGCAACTGGAGTTGGCGCGCTCAGATGTTTCGGACAAGAAGAAGTTCAAACAGATTCTGCAGATCTCCAACTCGCGTAACGGTAGCGATCCTTTTGGCAAGATGTTCGAAGACACCTCCATAGATCCACAAACCGGTGCCCTCCTCGGCCGCTACATTGCAGAAGAACGTGACAGCGGCAGGTGTCTGCAAGCTGCCTACGACGCACTCAAGGGCAAGAAGGAAGACAGTGTGCTCAAAGAAGTCGCCGAGCGGCTCGACAAACTCAGCAATGAACTCGAAGAACTGAAATCGCTGCGTTCCTAGCAGCCGAGCAATGAAGCCGGACGACCTCGCCGTTGCGTTTGCTTCCGTGCTCGACGACATAACCGCGCGATCGGCCGTTACAGATGCCTTCATTGACCGGGCTACTTATCAGCTTTACATCGCAACGCTCTGGGCAAACGTCGTGCTCAATCCGCAGGAAGTCGGAATCGAAGAGCGCGACCTCGAAGCATTGCACATAATTGTCAATGAGCGGGTCGAGGCCGATCTCGGTCAGGACAGTGACATCACCGGATGCTTCCGCTTCGTCAACAGCAAAGCAGGCGAACTCGCCATGCAACAGGCGAGCCTTACGAAAACACACAAAGAACTACTGTTGTATTTTTCTTCGATGATTCTGGACCCCGAAGGGCATAAGCGCTGGATGGAAGATGTAGACGACGATAGGTAATTGCCTGCCGGCAATGCATACCCGACTCAGCCGATCATGTCCCCAGGATGTTGACTACTACTTCTCGCTCACCTCGATGGTGTCGATGCTCCCAGACAAACACGCCCTGCCAGGTGCCCAGCACCAGCTCGCCCTCGGCTAACGGAATCGACAACGTGGTCGCAGTGAGCGCTGCTTTGATATGTGCCGGCATGTCGTCGGGTCCTTCAACCGTATGAGTGTACAACGCGTCGGTTTCCGGCACGAGGCGATTGAGCCAATTCTCCAGATCCTGCTGCGCGCTCGGGTCTGCGTTTTCCTGAATGAGCAAACTTGCGGACGTGTGTCTGATAAACAGTGTGACCAACCCCTCATTTATTCCGGCACTGCTGACCAGTTCCACAACTTTGTGCGTGATGTCATAGAGACCCTGGCCGCCAAACGCTAGCTTCAACGTGTAATTCATGGATTAAACACCCAATGGTTATGCACAGCATAACGAGCATTCCCCTGGGCCAACAATAGACAGGATTGCGAAGCAAATGTTGCGCCCGAGCGCCTATCGACTGCTTGTTGTCAGCTGCCCGCTGATAACACTTATCGCTGGCCTGTCGCTGATGGCTTACCAGCCGGCTTTCGCCTGGCATATCGCAGCAGTGATCGCCTTGCTGCTCGCCCCACTTCTCTATTTCCTGCGGCCTGAACCAGCTGAATCCCGCGTCCAGCAGTTCGCAACCGCGTACGCGCACGCACCCTGGGGCGTGCTGATTCTGGGTCTCGAAGGCCGGGTTGAATGGGTGAACGAAGCGTTTGAAGAAGCCTTGAACCAGGATTCGACTAATCTGACCGGACAACAATTCCCGGAGATTATGACCGGAGATGCCTGGCAGACGATTCAAACCCAGCGGCGCTATCTTCTGGAAGGCAAGCGGATTCCGCTCACGGGCTGCGTTAACCTGGACGGGGAAACCGCGGTGCTCCAGGGCAGCGCAAGCCTCCTGCGCAACGACGGAAACCTGCCTGAAAACATCGTTATACAGTTCTCTGATCTATCACCACCGAAAATTGAGCAACCGCCGGAACCCAGCGAAAGCGTCAACTATTCCGACATACTGGATCTCGCCACAGATCTGGTCTTCATGCTTGATGAAGTTGGTCGTATACAACACAGCAACATCAACGCCAAAAGAGTTCTCACGGGCAACGAACAAGGTGTTGGCTTGAATAATCGCAACATCATCGAATTCATCGATTCCACCGATCAAGCGGAATTTCTTCAGATCTACAAAGCCTGCACGCAGCTTGGCGAATCCGTGTATGAAATCCCTTCGTTGAAACTGTTACCGGCAAGCGGGCAGCCACAACATTTAGCCCGGACAGTTGAAGCCAAATTACGTCGTCTGCCAGGAACTGCAGCCGGCGTCGTCGTTGTCTGCCACGATCGCACGGAAATCGGCGCTTCAATAGATGAACTGCGCGATAGCGATGAGCGATTCTCACGAATTTTTCACTCCAGTCCCGATGCAATTCTCATCGTGCGTCAGAAGGACTCTACGATCATCGACTTCAACGCGAGCTTCAGTCGTCTGCTCGGATATAAGAGGGAAGATGGAATCGGCAATCTGGAAGTTGAGTTAAATCTGTTCGAAGACCCCGGAGAGCGTAAGCGCCTCGTACATCTGTTGGAAGAGACAAGTGAATGCACGAACGTGGAGACCCGATTACTGACGGTATCTGGCGAGCCAGTGGCCGTGGAAATCTCACTGCGCTACGTCGAAATCAACGGCGAGCTCTGTACACTCTGCATCGGAAGAGACATCTCCAAACGGCTGCGCGCCGAGATGGCGCAACGGGAAAGTGAAGAGAAATTCGAACAGATATTCACCCAGAGCCCGGATGGCATTGTCATCCTGGACCAGAAGGATCTCACGATCTGCGAGATAAACGAAGCCTTTCTGCGCGCCTCTGGCTATGCACGAGAGGAACTCATGGGGGAATCAATCATCAACATTGCCGCCGTGGTGAATGACGAGGAACTCTCACAAGCCACAGAGCTCATTACCGGCACCGGCAAATTCGCGAACCGCGAGATGACCTTCCGGGCAAAGAGTGGCGAACATATACCGGCAATCGTATCCGCGACGCTGATCGACCTCAAAGGCGTGCGAAGCGTGTTATGTATCGCAAAAGATGTACGAGAACTGCGCAACACCGAAGATCAGCTTGAATCATCCGAATCGCGATTTCGCAGTGCATTTGAGAACGCGCCAATCGGGATTATGCTGTTTCATACAGACGGCAAAATTTTTCAGGCAAACGATTTCGCGACCGAACTCCTTACTTTCGGGACCTCGTCTCTCGAGGGCACCCACATAACCAGGCTCATCCCGAACGAAGACAGGCAGCAGTTCAAACAGTCAGTGTTGGATCTGATCTCGGGTGACAACGAAACAGAAAGAATGGAACGCCGGCTGGTCTGCAGTGATGGCGTAGAGATCTGGACCAACTTCCACATCGTCCTGCAACGCTCGAGCGATGGCGAACCGCTGTATTGCATCGCGCAGATTGCCGATATCACCGAGATGAAAGACAGTCAGGAACGCATGGAGCGGATGGCTTTTTACGACACGCTGACGGATCTGGCGAATCGAAGGCTATTTTACGATCGCCTGGCTCAAGCCATCGAACACAGCAGGCGCAACGGCACTCTGGCAGCACTGCTCTATCTGGATCTGGATCAGTTCAAACGAGTTAACGATACGCTGGGACATGAGATCGGCGATGTGCTGCTCCAGGAAATCGCCGCCCGCCTTTCAGACTGCGTCCGCAAGGAGGACACCGTCGGCCGGCCGGGTGGCGATGAGTTTACGATTCTGCTCTACGACATCCGGACACCCACCGATGCAAGTCTCGTTGCCGAGAAGATTCTTCAGCGGCTGCGGCAGCCTTTGGATATCTCGGGTCACCAACTCGTGATCACACCCAGCGTGGGAATCGCAATCATTCCAGAAGATGGAATGGAGCCGAGTCTGCTCATGAAGAACAGCGACCTCGCAATGTATCGGGCAAAGGAGAATGGCCGCAACAACTATCAGTTCTACAGCGAGGAGATGAATACCGATGCCGTCACTCGATTGCGAACTGAGTACGAACTCCGGCGCGCATTGGAGAATCATGAGTTTGAACTCTACTACCAGCCAAAGATTCGCCTGCTGGATCAGAAGATGGTCGGTGTCGAATGCCTTATCCGCTGGCAGCATCCGGAACGCGGCTTGCTCGGTCCTATAGAGTTCATTGACGTGGCAGAGGAAACCGGCGCAATTGTTGAAATCGGCACATGGATTATCGAAGAAGCCTGTGCTGCCGGGCGTTCGCTGTGTGAGCATGCTGGGACAGATGTGCAAATCGCAATCAACATCTCACCGCGCCAGTTCAGAGACCCCAATCTGGTCGCGACAATTCGCCGCAGCATGCGGGAAACGGGGCTCAATCCGAACAACGTGGAAATCGAGATCACTGAAACGATGTTGATGGGTGATATTGAAGCCGCGAACGAAACCGTACATCGACTTCATGATTTGGGCGTAGGCCTGGCAATCGACGACTTCGGCACGGGTTACTCATCGCTGAGCTACCTGAAGAAATTTCCCATTGACACGGTCAAGGTAGATCGCAGTTTTGTCATGGACATTCCCGAAAGTTCTGACGACAAAGCGATCACATCAGCGGTGATCGCAATGGCACACCGCCTCAACATGCAAGTCGTGGCCGAAGGTGTGGAGACCAAAGATCAGCTCGAATTCCTGTTGCGTCACGACTGTGATTTCGCGCAAGGCTATCTGTTCAGCAAGCCACAATCGCTGAATAGCATCCTGCCGATGTTCACGCCGAATGTCAGGCTGCTGCACGGTCAGTAGCTGATTCGAACGATAGCAACACCGGCAGCAGAAAAACGGTAAACACAAGAACAAGTGCCACAGCAATCGTTAAGAGGATGCCGATCGAAGCCGTGCCCTGATGTGGTGATAAAGACAGCGCAGCAAAGGTTCCAACCGTAGTCAACGTCGACAACATCACCGCACGCGGCGTGCTCGAATGCATGAAATTCGTAACGTCACCGGTACCATGAAACCGATCGACCACATGAATTCCATTGTCAACGCCTAAACCAAACACCAGTGGCAACACCAGTATGTTGGCCATATTCAGCGAAACTCCCAGCAGAACACCGATTGCAAGAGTGAAGAGCGCTGCCAGCGCAAGTGGGATCAGAATGAGCACTGCGTCGCGCACATTTCGGAAAGTAACAAGCAGCACCAGCAGGATGCTGACAAGCGCGAACACCAGCGCTTGCTGAAACGATGAGACAACAATTCCGCCTACGCCCCATTCGATTACAGGCCGCCCGGTCGCTATTGGCACAACTTCCCTGACGCTTTCTATGAATCGACTCAGCGCCGCGACTGGTGCAACATTTTCTGCCGGAACCACCACTGAGAGAAAATCCCCTTCATCGCTTACCAGCCTTGCACGAAGGCGGGCTGGCAAATCATCAAAACCAATGGCTTCAACGTATATCGCCTCGCGCAACCACGCGAGCTCGCTGAGCAGGGCACCAATCGAAGCCTCTTGCCATTGCGCCAGCGCTTGTCTTTCGTCACGTAGAAGTTGCCCGAGACTCGCAGCAAGGCCGTCCAGTTCAGGACTCACCTGGGCAAATCTGATAGCTTCAATTAGCGCTGTAATTTCCGCTCGCAACTCGACTTGTGAAGGCGAAGACGCGCTCCTCACCGGCGCAATTGCACTGAAGAGCAATTGTTCGAGGTCCTGTAATACAAACAGCTTGTCCGCCTGATCGGCTGGAACGTAATCAAACGGTGTTGTGACGCTGTCCACAGTGACTAGCGCTTCGAGTTCGACCTTCGGGATCTGTCCTTGCGAGAGAATGTTCAGTGAGTAGTCCGTGGCAATGTTATTCGCCTGCAACTCTCGCAACGTGCGCATGGACTGAGCATCCGGATCTTTCAGCGCCAGAACGCTGTAGTCGAATTTCGCCTGCGAAGCAGAATAAATCGCACTCAACGCCGCAACAACAATGGCCACGATCACCCCAATCCGCCTGCGTATCAGCCAACCTACCAGCCGATCCGATGTTGGGATGTCGATGACATGGGGTCGGATTGCTCCCGCCGCCGCATAAAAAGCCGGGAGAAAGGTAAAGGTGAGAAACGCAGCTACCAGCATGCCACCCGCGGAGATGACACCAAGATCGGCAAGGCCCTGATAATCCGTTGGCCAGAAGCCAAGAAAACCGAGCGCCGTTGTGATCGTACACATCACAATCGCACCTCCCACGCTGCCGGCAGATTCCCGCAGCGCCTGGACTGCCGCATCACCCGCCAGGTTTACCGCTTCCTGGTAGCGCAGCGAAAAATGAATCGCGAAATCCACCCCAAGGCCGAAAAACATAACGAGAAAAATGATCGACAGAGTGTTGTATTCGCCAACAGTCAACATTGCGTACGCAGACGTCCAGATAATCCCGATGATGAGCATTAGAAAAGTAGCGGCAATGATCTTCAGCGATCGCACGCCAAGAAGCAGAACCCCAAACAACAGGACGACTGCAACCCAACCAGCAAGCTGAACACCCTCCATCGCAGCCTCGATCTCCTCATGGGAAAGTGCGACTTCACCCGTAATGCCAACAGAAATTTCCGCCGGAAAATCCATCGCAACGATAATGTTGCGCAGTTCTCTCATGACTGCCGCGTTCGGCAACGTCGCGTCGAAGTTTCTCTGGCCTTTCAACAAGATCAGGCGATGCCAGGTATCCTGACCGGAGAAAAATTCATCTGTCCAACGAATGGTCGAATCTTCAGCCGCGACATGTGCTTGAGCCGATTGCGTCAGCAACCGGACGGTTGTCGCAAAACCAGCTGTCTCGGTCTCACCGTTGGCAACTCCTTCGCGCAACAGTTTGAGGATGCTGCGCAAGCTTGGATCTTCCGACACAGCCGTAAGCATGGGCTGCGCCTGCGACAGCCGGTCAGTCATGTCGTAGAGGTCGTTCAGCGGCAGATAGAGCAACGCATGGCGACGGAAAAACGGATCGTTCTGCGGCGAGTAGACAGCTGTGAAGTATTCCTCGCGCGCTGAGATCGTCTCTTCCAATTGGCGGGCCGCGTTTTCGACCGCCATAAAGGAGGCACCCGATACGACAACGATGGCGGGATCCACCAGATTCGGAAATTTGGCTTTATAGGTTTCGAAATCATCGCGCCAGCCGGCTTCCTGGTGGATGAGCTGACTGAGATCGGAGTTTATTTGAAACTGGGTAATCGCTACCCATGCAGATATCACCGTTGCAACCGCAATCGACAGCAACGTGACCAGTGGGCGTGAGGCGACATAACCCACCCACGCTACCAGCCAGGATTTTCCGATGTTCTGCCTCATCGAGCCGAACCCTTTGCAACATCCTCCTCATCAAACTCCTCATCAAACTCCTCATCAAAGAAGTCATCCATAGGCGGATTGCCATCGAAGACCTGAAATCGGCGTCTCTGGTAATACGCCTCGCGGGTGAAGACGTATGCATCCAGCGCAGTTGCGTCCCGGGTCTCTGTCAATGTCAGTGCATCCGCCCGGAAGCTCAAAACATCCAGTCCGAGCAACCACCAGCTATAGGCAGATCCGAGAATCAAGCTCGGCAGATAAGCCCTGATGGCTACGCCGGGCAGGTCTCTGACGGTCGAAGGGCCGAGCAGCGGAATATAGACATAACGGCTCTTTGTGATCCCGGCAACAGCCAGCGTCTGTCCTAGATCTTCATCCTGAAAGCGCAGGCCCATTGTCTCTGCTACATCGAAAAATCCGCCGAGGCCGAGCGTACTATTGACCAGCAGTCGGGCAAAATCTGTTGCACCGGCTTTTGGTTTTCCCTGCAGAAATCCGTTAACGGAACTGTCAATCGTTCGCAGATTCGTGAAGAAGTTGAATATTCCTGCTTCCAGCCAGGCTGGGGTCACATTCTGGTAACCACGAGCAACCGGAGCGAGCGCGTTGCGATCTGCCCAGTCGGATACCTGGTAACTCACCCGATTGGGTGATTCATACGGATCAAAGACGTCATACGGTGAGCCGTCGAGAGTCGCGCATCCCGTGACACAACCGAATACCAGAAGCAGTCTGAAGCAGGCGCTAAGGCACGACCTAAGGCCGGCGCTAAGGCCGGCGCTAAGGCGCCCGGTTACCTGCCTGCGATTCA
>CBDUDJ010000028.1:0-10308 GCA_965365885.1 uncultured Gammaproteobacteria bacterium | reverse complement strand
TGATCTATGGCAAAGAGCGCAACATGGGCTTGCGCCTGAACACGGCCACACTTGCGCTCGAAAGCGTGGAAATAGGCGCCACTGGTGTAGCGGACGTTCTCGTCCATGACGAGACAAATACCACGCTGGCGCAACTGCTGTTGAGCATGGCCGCACCGCTGCCTGCTGCGATGGGAGTGATTCACCGTGTGCAGAAGCCGGTTTTCAACACCAGTTTCTGGCAGCACAAGCCGACAGAGCGACGGGCAAAAGTCCTGGAACTGCTGCGCCACGGGAATATGCTCGACCGCCGCGCGGTCTGAGAGACTTCCAGGCGAGTTCCGTATCCCCGCAACTGCCGGGTGCCTGCCTCTATCTGTTTCCTGCATTCCCCCCATAAATACCTCGATCCGATCACATTTCGTTACCAGAGGTAACAAAAAGCTGGACTTTCGGTGCCTAATGAATAGAATGCCCGGACCAAATTGGTCTGACCACACTGGTCTGGCTAAAAAGCCCGGCTGATTCGACACGCACCTAATCCTTAAATGACTGACAAGAGCCTGCTGGTATGAGCAAACACGAAGAAATCGCCGACAGCCTGACCCACGACATACTGGTCGGCCAGTATCGTACGGGTGAGCGGCTGCCCTCCGAGCGCGATCTCGCGGTCCGCTTCGATGCCAATCGAGGTGCCGTGCGCGAAGCGATGAAGAAACTCGAACAGCTTGGTGTCGCCGACATCCAGCCAGGTGGCGCTCGTGTGGTGCCGGTGGAAGAAGCAAGTCTCGATGTCATCGGTCACCTGCTCGCAGTCGGTGAGGTGCCTGACAGCAAACTCGTCGATCAGATTCTCGAAGTCATTGCCGGCCTCATTCAGACGGCCATCCTTTCAGCGTTTAGACGGGGCAATGATGCCCAACTCGAAGAACTGCGATTGCTTACCAGGCCGCTCTACCTGGAAGAGTTGGACCACGATGCACATATGCTGGCTCGGGTCAGCCTCATGCGGGCTTTGCTCGCAGCCAGCGAAAATCTCGCCGTCCAACTGATCGCAAAAAGTCTGCTCCTGCAGTTCGTTCCCAGCATGGCGACACTGGAAGGCTACGGCCAGATAGATCTCAAGGCTCACCGCAGACTCTCCGAGCAACTCGATGCAGCACTCGGCAATCGTGATCTTGCTGAAACCAGAAGAATTTTCACCGCGCTGTCCGAGTTAAATCGGGACGCGGTCAAACGCGCGTTCGATGAATACGAACAAGCCAGAACCCAGAGTATTCAGGAGGTCGCCGCATCATGATGCGCAAGCTTTTTATCCCCGCCCTCGTGATCATCGCGGCGATTTTCGGTGCAGTGACTCTCATGGCGACAAGCCCGCAACTGAAGCCGTCTGCGATCGAGCCAGTGGCCGCGACCGTACGCGTGCGCGAAGTCATACCGATGCCCATTCAGCTTTCCGTTCACTCCCAGGGCACCGTTGTACCCAACACGGAATCCGAGTTGATACCGGAAGTCTCGGGGCGGGTCGAGTGGACGGCCCCTTCTCTCGTTAATGGTGGCTACTTCAACGCCGGTGATGTGCTACTGAGATTGGAAGACAATGACTATCAATCCAGCCTCGACCGAGCCAAGGCGACACTGAATCGCGCAGAGGCAGAATTTGAACATGCCCGCTTTGAGTACCAGCGTCTCAAAAGCCTCGAAGACCGGCAACTGGCAAGCCGCTCGCAGATCGAGAATCAGCTTCGCGCCTTTCGCGTCCAGGAAGCCTCGCTGCAGGACGCCAAAGCTAATTTTGAACAGGCAAACCGTGACCTCGCCCGCACAGAAGTAATTGCTCCATTTTCCGGTCTGGTACGTCAGGAATCTGTTGATATCGGCCAATTCGTATCGCGTGGCACAGCAATTGCAACCATCTACGCCGACGACCAGGCAGAAATCAAACTGCCAATCGCCGATCGTCAACTGGCGTTCCTCAACCTCCCAATCGGTCACCGAGGCGAGTTGCCATTGAATCTGCAACCCAACGTCAAACTGGAAGCTGACTACGCCGGGCGCAAGCTGACCTGGCAAGGCAAGATCGTGCGGACCGAAGCCCAGATCGATGTTGCCAGTCGAATGGTGCACGTGATCGCTCGAGTCTCCAATGCGGAACAGGAAGTTCCACTGTCCGTTGGCTTGTTTGTCAACGCAGAAATTGAAGGGTTGCTCGTGGAAGACATCGTAGTTATGCCGCGCAACGCGCTACGCAACGGCAATCGAGTTCTTGTTGTCGATGAGAGTGACCGCCTGCGCTACAGAGACATTACCCCTTTGCGGCTTTACCAGAACAACGTCCTGATTCAAGGCGGGCTTGAAGCCGGAGAGCGTGTATGCGTTTCTCCTCTACAGACTGCAATCGAAGGCATGATAGTAAAGCCGTTGCTCGAACCGGCTGACGCCACTACCAGCTAACGGGAGAAACCTATGCATTCGGCGATTGCCTGGTTCGTAAAGAACCCGGTGGCGGCAAACCTGCTCATGTTCGTCATGCTGATCGGCGGCTCAATGGCGCTGCTCACCGTCCATCAGGAAGAATTTCCCAGCATGGACATCAACATGATCAGCATCAGCGTTCCTTACCTTGGTGCTGCACCGGAAGAATCCGAACAAGGTGTGTGCATCCGTCTCGAAGAAACCCTCGAAGGCACTGAAGGTATCGAGAAGATTCAGTCAATCGCATCTGAAGGCTCCTGCACCGTCATGGCCATGCTCTATGAAGATGCGAGCCAGATTGAAGTGCTGAACGAAGTCAAAAGCCTGGTCGACGGTATCACCTCCTTCCCCATAGAGACGGAAAAACCCATCGTCTCAAAGATCACGATCACCCACGATTTGATGCAGATAGCGCTGTTTGGCAACACAGACGAGCGCACCCTGAAAGAAATTGGTAAGGAAATTCGCGAAGACATCGTCGCGCTCAACGGTGTCTCAACCGTCTCATTGCAGTTTGTCAGACCCTACGAGATCTCGATCGAAATATCGGAAGATTCACTGCGGCGCTACGGCATCACGTTAGAGCAGATCGCCCAGGTTGTGCGCAACACATCGCTCGATATGCCCGGTGGCACGATAAGAACGGCCGGTGGCGAAATACTGCTGCGCGCGAAGGGTCAAGCCTATTGGGGTGAGGAATTCGAAAACATCATTGCGCTAACGCGCAACGACGGCACGAAGGTCATGTTGAGCGAGATCGGAGAAGTTCGCGATACGTTTGCTGAAGGAGATCTCACCGCACGCTTCAACGGCAACCCGGCAGTCATGGTCAAGGTGTGGCGAGTCGGCAAGGAAGACGCCATCAATATGGCGACGGACATCGTCAGCTATATCGAGCGACGCAAAATGATGCTGCCCACTGGCCTCGAACTGGAGATCTGGGGTGATCAGTCAAAAGAACTGCAGGAGCGCTTGAACACAGTAAACAGCATGGCGCTGGGCGGTCTGGTGCTCGTGGTGATCATACTGGCGATGTTCCTCAAGTTTCGCCTTGCAATGTGGGTTGCCGCCGGCATTCCAATCGCGCTTCTGGGGGCGATTGCAATGTTTCCGTACTTCGATATTTCAATGAGTTCGATGACCGTGATGGCCTTCATCCTGGTACTGGGTATTCTCGTGGACGACGCGATCGTGGTCGGCGAGCGGGTCTACGCCCACGAACAGATGGGGAAGCCGCCAGATCAGGCGGCGATAGACGGCACCTGGGAGGTTTCCATCCCGGTTATATTCGGTGTGCTCACCACCATGGCAGCATTTCTACCGCTGTTGCTGGCGACCGGTCGTATGTCGGGATTCTTCAGTGTGATTGGCTGGGTGGTTGTGATCGCCCTTGCTTTCAGCATCATCGAATCTCAGCTGATCCTGCCCTCTCATCTTGCCCACCGGGATCACTCAACACCCACGAGAGGATTTTCTCTATGGTGGGACAAGTATCAGAGCCGATTGTCCGGCTGGCTGGAGACTCTGGCCAGCGACTACTACCTGCCGGTGCTGCGCAAGTGCGTCGAATTTCGCTACATCACCGCCGCAGTCGGAATGGGCATCCTGATACTCGCAATGGCATTGAGCATGAGCGGTCGAGTGATGTTTACTTTTTTCCCTTCCATCGAAGGCGACCGTGTGTATGCGAGCCTGGAGATGCCTGAAGGCGTTTCTGTGGAAGTCACGGCCCGGGGTGCGGAACAACTGGAATCTTCCGCCGAAGCGCTGAAGGCGGAACTCGCAGAGTTGACAGGCGAGGCAAACGTCATCCGCAATATTTTCACCAGCATTGGCCTGAAAGCCGATCGCAGCAGCGGCCGACCCAACATGCCCGGTGCAGGCCGCAGCCACTTCGGTGAGGTAGTGATCGCGCTTGCCCCATCTGCCGAGCGAAACAATTTGAGCGCAAAAGTCATTGCGACTATGTGGCGGAAAAAGGCCGGTGCCATTCCCGATGCGGTGAAGCTCAGTTTCAACGCGGATGAGTTCTCTGCTGGTGAACCCATCAACTACGAACTGACCGGCAGGGATGTCGACGTACTGCGTGCTGCAGCGACAGATCTGCGCGCGGAACTTGGCCGCTACGCCGGAGTTTTCGATATCACCGACTCGTTTCGCGCGGGGAAACAGGAGATTAAATTGAGCCTGCTGCCCGAGGCACGCAATCTGGGTCTGACATTGAGGGATCTCGCAGGTCAGGTGCGCAGCTCGTTTTATGGCTCAGAAGCCCAGCGAATTCAACGTGGTCAGGATGACGTGCGCGTGATGGTGCGATTCCCGGAAAGCGAAAGGACATCCATCGGCAATCTCGAAGACATGTACATTCGCACCCCCCAGGGCACGGAAGTACCATTTTACAGTGTCGCCGCTTTTGAACTTGGCCGCGGCTATTCGACCATCAACAGAGTTAACGGCCGCCGAGTCATCAACGTGATCGGCGACATCGATCGCTCGGTGATCTCACCGGAAGAAATTAACATCAGTATTCAACAAGAGGTGCTGCCAGGTCTGCAGGCAAAGTATCCAACCATCGCCATGTCGCTCAGTGGTGAGCAGGAAGAGCGCGCGAAATCGTTTGGCGGATTGATGCAGGCCGCAATGTTGTCGCTGGTCGTCATCTACACCCTCCTGGCAATTCCCCTGAAATCCTATGTGCAACCGCTGGTGATCATGACCGTGATCCCCTTTGGTGCCGTCGGCGCGATCGTCGGGCACTGGATCATGGGTTACCAGCTGATGTTCTTCTCCGCACTCGGGATCGTTGCGTTGTCTGGCGTTGTGGTGAACTCCTCCCTGGTGCTTGTGGACTACATCAATCGTCGCAGACGCGAAGGTATGGAGCTCGAAAAAGCGGTGTTGAGCGCTGGCGTCGTTCGCTTCAGACCGATCATACTCACATCGGTGACCACCTTCGTGGGATTGATCCCCCTGATGTCGAGCCCGAGTCCAGCGACGATCTTTTTCATCCCCATGGCAATCTCACTTGCCTTCGGGGTGCTCGCAGCTACGTTCATCACTCTGATAATGGTACCGGCGTTGTATCAGATCACCGAAGACCTCTTTGGCTGGGATCCAGTCGCGCAGGGTCAGATGAGTGTTGCAGACAGACACGGAAGCCCGAGCGTTTAGTCGCAACGGGACTCAGTTGCTCCGCCGTGACTGAGCATACCCTGCCCGAATCACCACGGCAATGGCACGAGCGTATCTGGTCGCTGTCCTGGCCTGTCATTCTAGCCAACATCACCATTCCTCTGGTTGCCATCGTCGATACCGCGGTGATGGGACGCATGCCGCAACCGGCTTACATCGGCGCAGTCGCCATCGGCGCAACCATCTTCAGCTCCATCTACTGGATACTGGGATTTCTGCGCATGGGCACAACCGGCTTAATCGCCCAGGCTCTCGGTGCCAGACAGACCGCCGAGGTCGTTAACATTGCTGCCCGCGGTCTTGCCACCGCAGTGGCCATCGGCATCGTAATCCTGGCGCTGAACCTGCCATTGTACGAACTAGCGTTCTGGATTTTCGATGCCAGCGAGCACGTGGAGGCGCTTGCAGGTACCTATTTCTCCATCCGAATCTGGGGTTCCCCCGCGCTCATGCTCTACCTTGTGGAGCTCGGCATTCTCTTCGGTCTGCAGAAGGTGCGGCAGACCCTGCTCATGAGCCTGCTGCTCAACCTGACGAACGTGCTGCTCGATGTCGTCTTTGTGCTTGGCTTTGGCTGGGGGGTATCCGGTGTCGCTGCGGCAACAATCCTGGCCGAATGGTCTGCCGCCTTGGCCGGCCTTGTGATCGTGGCGCGCACGCTCGAAATTCAAGGCTGGAATCGCAAATGGCCGGTAGCTATCTGGTCCCGGCAGAAGGTTCTGCATCTCTTTGAGCTCAACGGCAACCTCGTGATCCGGTCATTTTTTGTGCAACTCCCTTTCTTTGTGTTTACCGTGGTAGCCGCCAGCCTGGGCGACCTTGTCCTTGCCGCCAACGCCATTATCATGCAATTTTTCTACTTGACCGCGTTCGCTCTCGATGCGTTTGCCCACACCGCCGAAACACTCACCGGATTCGCCTTCGGCGCACGCAAACCGCTCGCGTTACGCAAGGCTACCCTGTTGAGTCTCGGCTGGGCGGTGTTGATTGCGATTCTGATCGCTGTGTTTTACGCACTCCTGGGGCCGAGCGTGATCGCTCTACTGACAAACCTGACCGAAGTGCGTGAGCTCGCGGAATCGTTACTCCCCTGGGCGATTGCTGGACCGCTGGTGAGCGTGGTGGCGTTTCATCTCGACGGAGTGTTCATCGGTACCACTCGTACGCGGGAACTGCGCAACTCCATGTTTCTGGCTGCACTGGTTTATGCCGGGGTCTTGTGGGGAACTCTCGAGCCGCTGGGTAATCAGGGATTGTGGCTGGCGATGACGACCTTCTTCCTCATCCGAGGCGTGCTGCTCGCCGTGCAATATCCGAAAATCGAGCGGTTGTGCAGCTGAACTATAAGAGTGTCAGCGGGAACACCCGGTGACGTCTTTGTTCGAACCGAATGCCCGCACGCCCTCGTCGTGGTTACTCATCACGGCATAGCCGGTGTGGGTGATGGTGCCGTAGTCCCATACTTTCTGAACCCATAGCGGCGCCCGGTCCTCGAGCAGGTTCGAGACCAGCGCGTGCACAACGGCCGTGCCAATGCCCCACAGCAGTACCTCACCATCGCTTGGCTGGTCACCGATGAGTTTCTCGGTCAACCAGGCATCTTCCACATAGCAGGGGTCATCTGCTGCGTTGAGCGTCTGTGCGACGTCCATCGCATGCATCGTCTGCCAGGCGATTTCAGCGCGGTCGAGTTCCAGACTCTGACAGCCGCTGAGCATGAGGAGCACGCTCAGCGCCGTCGGTTTGGAACATTTTTCGAGTAATCGATACAACGTAAATGACTACACCATTCGGGGGAACAGATTGTCATGGGGACCGCGCGCAGATGCTGTTCGCTTCTTACGGCGATTTTGTGAAGATGTTCTTACCTTTAGATGTGGCTGTAAGTATTTGTTTTTAATGTTATTTAAGAGAAGGCTTTCAAGGTCTTCTAGCTGCTGTTCAGGTGCCGTTCAGCTCATGTGGGCCTGAATAGGTTCGCTGTGCCGATATCAGGAGACCCTAGATGACCTGCCGAATTCTTCTACTGTCCCTCGCGCTGGCGCTCGCGCTTCCAGGTTGCGCGGGTAAAACAAACCCCAAAGACCCGATCGTGGACCTCAAGGGGGTAGACCCCGTGCAATACCGCACTGATCTCGCCGAATGCAGCACCTATGCCGACGAAGTCGCCGTAGGTCAAACAGTGGCGACCGGCGTCATCGCCGGGGCCGTGATTGGTGCGGCAGTTGGTGCCGCAGTCGGCAACAGCGGCGATGTCGGCGACGGTGCTGGAGCCGGTGCGGTCATTGGTGGCGCAAAGGGTGTCGGCAAAGGTGTCCGCGAACGCCGAGGGGTTGTTCGCAACTGCCTGCGCTATCGCGGCTATGCGGTCCTTAACTAGCTCTTTGCAGGCGCGCTAGTTGAGTTGCGCAAGCGTTACCGACTATGCTGGTGAGTTCTCTTTACGCAATTCACGGGGGATCCCATGGCGGAAGCTGAAGACCTGACATCTGATATGTACAACCTGGCAATGTCCGAAGAAGCGGTACCACTGCTCGACGCGGTAAAAAAACACATCGCCGACAACGTCGCACCGATCACCGAGGAATTTTTCCGGCTTGGCGAAGGCCGCGAAGATCGTTGGAGTTGGGCTCCCGGGCAGCTCGAACTGCTGCAGACCGCCAAAGACAAAGCCAAAACCAGTGGCCTGTGGAACTTCTTTCTGCCCGATGCCGAGACTGGAGAAGGCCTGAAGAATCTCGACTACGCCTACATTGCAGCAGAACTCGGGCAAACTCCGCTGGCTTCGGAATCGCTGAACTGCAGCGCTCCAGACACCGGAAATATGGAAGTGTTGGAGCGTGTTGGCACGCCGGAACAAAAAGAGCAGTGGCTCAAACCACTCCTCAACGGCGAAATCCGTTCCTGTTTCGGTATGACCGAGCCGAATCTCGCCTCGTCTGATGCGAAAAACATCGGCACGAAAGCTGAGCTCGAAGGTGATGAGTGGGTCATTAACGGCGAGAAATATTACATCTCCGGCGCTGGTGATCCGCGCTGCAAGATCATGATCTGCATGGTGAAAACCAGCCCCGACGCCCCACCACACCGGCAACAATCACAGATCCTGGTGCCAATGGACACGCCCGGAGTCGACATACTCGGACCGATGAAAGTGTTCGGCCATGACGACGCGCCGCACGGCCATATGCACATCAAACTCGAAGACGTGCGCGTGCCGAAAGAAAACATGCTGCTCGGCGAAGGCCGCGGTTTTGAGATCTCCCAGATCCGGCTCGGACCGGGGCGCATCCACCATTGCATGCGCTCGATCGGACAAGCTGAACGGGCGCTGGATCTGATGATCAAACGCGCCATGTCGCGCGAGGCGTTTGGCAAGCCAATCATCCAGCTGGGGAAAAACCTCGAGATCGTCTCTCGGGCACGAATCGATATCGAGGCGATGCGGCTGATGGTTCTGCGTGCTGCCAAAGCAATGGACGTGCTGGGCAACCAGGAAGCGCGCGTGTGGGTACACGCCGTGAAAGCGATGGTCCCCGAGCGGGTCTGCCAGATCATCGATCAGGCGATCCAGATGCATGGCGCAACCGGTGTTTCGCAGTGGACGCCGCTGGCTGATATGTATACGGGCCAACGTACGTTGCGCCTGGCTGACGGTCCCGACGAGGTCCATCATCTGGTGGTTGGCCGCGCGGAACTGCGTAAGTATCAGTAAAAACTGACTCTTCCCGGGACGGTGCTAAACCTGCACTGTCCCGGGTCTTACCATTTCTCGCCGAATGGTCGTATGACGGATTCAAACGACCACGCCGATTTCGGCTGCTCCGACAATCGCCATACTTCTCCTGCGATGTCTGTCGGCTTGCAGAAAAAATCATCGGGTTTGTCTGCAAAGCGCTTGCGTGTCCATGCGAGATCGATCACCGCATCAATTGCCACAAAAGCCACATGAATGCCTTGCGGACCCAGAAACCGGGCCATGGATTCCGCCAGTATCCGCTGGGCAGCTTTGGTTGGTGCAAATCCGGAAAAATTCGCAAGCCCACGATAGGCTGAGGTGTTGCCCGTGCAGATCACTGCTCCGGAGCCGCGCTCAATCATCGCAGGTGCGGCAGCCTGACCCAGATGCAACAGCGCCATCGTGTTCACCTGGAAGTTCTGCTGCAGAACTTCCGGCTCGATGCTCATAAAATCACCGAACGCTCCACCTACTGCGTTGTGCACAACCACATCCGGCGCACCCAGCTCGTTTTCCACCTGCGCGACGACCTCACGCAGGTGAGCGAAATCTGTTACGTCGCAGGGATATGCCTCTGCGTTCGCAAGCTCGTTAGCAATATCTGCCAGCCGTTTTTCATCGCGAGCAAGCATCGCTACCCGGTGAGTCTCAGAAAAGCGCTCGACTATTGCGCGGCCGGTTCCAGGGCCGACTCCTGTCACCAGGCAAACCTTGTCCGTCATTTTTCCTCCATACCATCTCTCAACCGCAGCCGTGTATCATGCCTGCGAGACCGCATCCGGGAAAGATTCGAATATGAGTAAACCCCAGCCGGGCACTGCAGAGTGGCTCGCCCAGGTAAGCGAGCCCATCATCGATCCCGCACAGGAGATTGTCGATCCCCATCATCATCTGTGGCGGCGGGACGGTTACGACTGCCTGCT
>CBDUDJ010000027.1:0-10481 GCA_965365885.1 uncultured Gammaproteobacteria bacterium | reverse complement strand
GCATCGATGCCGCGGGCGTCGTCATCGAAAGTGCCAGTGGCGAGTTTGCCGCCGGTGACGAGGTGATCGCCATAGGTTTCGATCTCGGTATGAACACCGCCGGTGGCTTCGGCCAGCGAATTCGTGTCCCCGCTGGCTGGGTGGTCGCACGACCGGATGGCTTGACGCTCGAAGAATCGATGATCATCGGCACCGCGGGGTTTACTGCTGCACTGTGTGTCCACAAACTCGAGCATGTTGGCATGACACCGGCTGCCGGTCCGGTGCTGGTAACCGGTGCGACAGGTGGGGTTGGCTCGGTTGCGGTGATGTTGCTCAGCAAGCTCGGTTACGCGGTTACCGCTGTCACGGGCAAAGAATCACAGCATGGCTTCCTGCGTGATCTTGGTGCGAGCGAAATTCTCTCCAGGGAGCAGGCTCGTGAAGGCGGCGATCGGCCGCTGCTCAAAGAGATCTGGGGCGGTGCCGTGGATGCCGTCGGTGGCGAGATTCTCTGGAATGCAGTCAAAGCGTTAAAGTATGGCCAGTCTCTGGCCGCATGCGGCCTGGTCGATTCGCCGCAGATTTCCGCTACGGTACTCCCCTTCATCCTGCGCCACGTCAATCTGCTTGGTATCGACTCGGTGCAGCTGCCGCTCGCGCAGAAAGCCGAGATCTGGCAGAAACTTGCCGGTCCCTGGAAACTTGATGGGCTCGCGACGCTGAAGGAGACGTTCTCCCTGGAGACGATTTCCACCGGCATCGATCGGATCCTTGCCGGGGAGATGGTAGGCCGGGGGGTGCTGGAGCACTGAGACAGGCGAATCCCACGGTGGCTCCGGCGCCGATCGTGGTCCTCGAAAGCTGAACTAAACGCAGTTCAATCGCGGCGCAATTCGGCGGAAAGTGCAATCGGACTCGGATAGCGGAAGACGACGATGTAGCTCGAGATCAACAGGGTCAGCACCGTAGCTCCCTGGATGACGTGTGCAGCTTCAACGCTGAGCAATGCAGCACCAGCCGCGACGTAACTTACCAGCAGCGAGAATTCGCTCGCCTGGCCAAGTCGATAACCGACCTCCCAGGACGTCGTGGATTCCTCGCCCTGCCATTTGAGCAGCAGCGCGAACGTTCCAGGTTTTATGGCAACGAGCGCCAGTGCCAGGAGCAGAGTCGGCAGAAAAACGTCCATCAAGAGCACGACGTTCAGACCCGCGCCGACGGAGAAGAAAAACAACACAAGAAAAAAGTCCCGCAATGGCCTGAGACTTTCTGCGATGTATTGGGATATCGGGCTCGTTGCCAGCGACACACCGGCCACGAACGCGCCGATCTCGAATGAAAGACCGGCAAAGCTTGCGATGCTCGCAACACCCAGGCACCAGCCCAGCGCCAGCAGAAAAATGAACTCCTGAAAAGCATCGAACTTGGCTATGAGCGGCAACAGCACGAAACGCACGCCGAATACCGCGCCCAGCGTGATGGCAGGCAGCGCAAGCAATACGACAATCAGACTCTGCAGCGTGGCAGATGCCGAGTCTGCAGAGCTTGCGAGAAACAGCAGCGCGAGAATGGCAACGAGGTCCTGAATCAACAGCAGGCTGATTACAATCTCGCCGATGTGACGATGATGCAGCACCGTCGTTGGCAGCAGTTTGATGCCAATGATGGTGCTGGAAAACGTGACCGCAATACCCGTCACAATTGCTTCGCCGACAGTGAAGTCGAATGCAAGCATCAACGCGAACCCGATGCCGAAGAATACGGCCATGGAAACGAGCGCGGTCAGCAGACCTTCGCCTGCCATGTCTTTCATTTTTGCAGGGGGCAGATCGAGCCCAACGAGAAAAAGCAGGAAAATAATGCCGATTTCGGCGATTTCAGCGAGCAGGTCGGCATCTGCTACGAGTGCAAAGCCATGGGGACCCAACAGAGCGCCGATGGCGATGTAGGCGACGAGCAGAGGTTGACGGGTATACAGGGCCACGGTCGCAAGCAGTGCTGCGCCCGCAAAGATCAGGAAGAAAGACTCTACAATTCCAGTGCTAAGCACCTCTCCGAATCCGCCGATATGCCGGTTTAGGTTCCAGCACGGAAGCTTGATAGTAATCGGAGTAGGGTGCAAGTGTGCTTTGGTTGTTGATGTTCGTGCCGGCGTGTTCCTCGGGCATCAGAAAAGTATCGAAGCCACAGCGCTTCATGTAGTGCAGCAGATCGGGATGGACGTCGCCCGTCGCCCTCAATTCGCCGCTGTACCGGTAGCGTGAACGCAGCAGAACCGCTAACGACAAGCCTCGACCATCGGCGAACGCCGGGAAATCGATCGCAATGATGGGAGCCTTGGTGAATGCCTGCTCTGGCTCTGCGTCCACATCGAGGAGCAAGCCGTCGCCGGAATCCGGTGACCATTCCTCCTGAGGGGCGAATCGAATTCCGCCCGCGGCTCGGGCGCCATTGCTGATACTCATTTCGATCAGTTTGCCGTCTTTGTTCAGTAGATTATTCAGCGTTGACATAAACACGCTCCTTGAACGGTTCTATACCTATTCGTCGGTAACAATGGAGGAAAGATTCATCCTCGAGACGTTTTTCGACAAACGCATCGAGAATTGTGCGAAGCACAGAGGTCACATCTGCACGAGCAAACGACGGGCCGATGATTTTCCCCAGCGTGGACTCTTCGCCGTGTTGACCTGCATGGCCACCAAGTGAGATCTGATAAAATTCACTGCCTTTCTTATCGACACCCAGGATGCCGATGTGGCCAACGTGATGATGGCCACAGGCATTCATGCAACCTGAGATGTTCAGATCAATAGAGCCGATGTCATGCTGGTAGTCGTAGTCTTCGAACTCGCGCTGGATGGCTTCGGCAACCGGAATGGATTTCGCGTTAGCCAGTGAGCAGTAATCACCACCCGGACAGCAGATGATGTCCGAAAGCAATCCGACATTGTTGCTGCCGAGCTGCATTGCCAACGCCTTTTCCCACAACTCGAACAGACTGGCGGCCGGCACGTCCGGCAAGACGAAGTTCTGCTCATGGCTGATCCTGATCTCACCGAAGCCGTATGCGTCTGCCCAGTCCGCGACCGCATCGATCTGGGTATCGGAAACATCACCCGGTGGCACGCCGGTAATCTTGGTGGATAACGTGACAACGCTGTAGCCGTCGACTCGATGCGCGGCTACGTTGTTTTCCACCCAGCGGCTGAATACAGGCTCCGCCAGACGCTGTTCTTCGAGTTGGCCGGGGTCCCGGCTGGGGTAGTCGGGCGGCGTAAAATGTGCCTCCATGCGGGCGATTTCATCCTCCGGCAGCAGACTTGCGGAGTCTTCGAGATGCGACCATTCCTCATCCACTCTGGCGCGGAAGCCATCCGCCGTCATCGCCCTGACCAGAATCTTGATGCGCGCCTTGTATTTGTTGTCTCTACGACCGTAGCGGTTGTAGACCCGCATGATGGCTTCGAGGTAAGTCAGCAGATGTTGCACGGGCAGGCCTGTGCGAATGGATTCGCCAATTACCGGTGTGCGGCCCAGGCCGCCACCGACGATGACGTCGAAGACCACCTGATTGCTTGCGTCGCGGTAGACGCGCAAACCGATGTCGTGCACGTCGATGGCGGCGCGATCGTCACTGGCCCCGGTAACGGCGATTTTGAACTTGCGCGGCAGCCAGTCGAATTCGGGGTGGGAGGTCGACCATTGCCGTATGAGTTCACAGTACGGACGCGGATCGACGACTTCGTCTTTTGCGACGCCCGCGAACTGATCGGTCGTCACATTACGAATGCAGCTGCCGCTGGTCTGAATCGCATGCATGTCGACTTCTGCAAGGTCCGCGAGGATGTCAGGCACCTGCGAGAGTTCGGGCCAGTTGAACTGCATGTTCTGGCGGGTAGACAGATGACCGTAGCCACGGTCGTAGTGCCGGGCGATAAAGGCGAGCTTCCTCAGTTGGACGCTTGACAGCGTGCCGTAGGGCACAGCAACGCGCAGCATCGGTGCCAGACGCTGGATGTAGAGGCCGTTTCGCAGACGTAGCTGCAGGAACTCCGCTTCGGCGAGCTCGCCTGCGAGATACCTCGCTGTCTGTGCGCGGTAGTGGTCCACCCGTTCGGCGACGAACTGGCGATCAAAATTGTCGTACTGGTACATAGTTTTCCTCGAGGGAAACGGACCGTACCACCGGAATATCGGCGCACGAAGTAACCCTTCGCACTATGCTTAGAACGATCAGCCATGGCGTTGACTGGGTGTCAACATAGCTCTAAAAATGTATTTGATTCAATTAGTTATACGGATTTTCTCAATTAAGTTAAAATACGTTTCGATGGCCACCGCGCTGTGGTCGGGGGGTGCTTATTTACACCTACGCCCAATCGCTCTGCGATTCCCTCGTTAAACGAAGTTGCCCGAAGACGGTCAATTCGCTGCACTGGGTTGGGCGAGCACGGTGCGCACAAGCACCCCACAGCCGCACTGCGGCAACCCCTCTGCCTTCGAGTGAAAGGAATCTGCCGGCAAGGCGATTTCTCAAGCAGGACTCGCTAGACTGCTCGCGTTGACGAATGGGAGAAGACAAGCCGTGGCAGAGACTGAAACAGCCGACCGCGTTGAAAGCGAACGTGCGGCGGATTCGAAGGCGGACGTGCGGGCACTTTTCGTTATTTTCACGATGCTCGTTCTCGGCGCAATCCACTTTGTTTCCGGCTGGACTTTCGACGTCTGAGAACGCTTAACGCGGTGGCGTTCAGACCACCGTCATCGCATGAGAAATTGAGCTGACGCCCGGGGCCGATCCCGTATCAGAGATTGGGCCGCAGCAGGCGCGCGGTGGCTTCGAGGTTCAACCCTTTGCGCTTGGCGTAGTCGCTCAACTGATCTTCGCCGATTTTTCCGACACCGAAGTAACGCGCCTGTGGATGGGAGAAGTACCAGCCTGACACGGCAGCTGCGGGCAGCATCGCGAAGTGTTCGGTCAATGTAATGCCTGTTTTCTCAGAGGCGTCCAGCAACTCGAAGAGAGTCAACTTTTCGCTGTGTTCCGGACACGCTGGATAACCGGGCGCCGGTCGGATGCCCTGGTATTTTTCTGCAACGAGTTCGGTACCGTCGAGTTGCTCGTCAGCTGCATAACCCCAGTGTTGAGTGCGCACTCTGTGATGGAGATATTCGGCGAATGCCTCCGCCAGCCGATCGGCCAGTGCCTTGATCATGATGCAGTTGTAGTCGTCCTCGGCCTGATCGGCCAGGACCTCATCGATACCAAGGCCAGCCGTCACTGCAAAGCCACCCAGATAGTCCGCTACTGGCGCAGGGCCGACATAATCTGCGAGACAGAAATTTGGCTTGTCGTCGGGTTTGACAGCCTGCTGGCGCAGGTGGTGGACAACGGCCAACGACTGAGTTCTCGCACTGTCGGCGAAAATTTCCAGATCATCGTTGCCAATGCTGTTGCACGGCCAGATCCCGTAAACGCCGCTTGCGCGCAGCCGACCGTCCTCAATCAGGTATGTGAGCATCGACTGCGCATCTGCGAAGAGACTGCGGGCACTCTCACCGACAATCTCGTCATCCTGGATTCGCGGATACTTGCCCGCCAATTCCCAGGTCATGAAGAACGGCGTCCAGTCAATGAACGGCAGCAACTCCTCGAGCGGCAAATTCTCGAGCGTGTGGACGCCCGGCTCGTTCGGTGCGGGTGGCAGGTAATCGTTCCAGTCGATAGGCGGAGCGTTGTTTCGTGCGTCGGTCAATGACAGGAGCTGCCGCTTGCTGGTTCGAAGACTGTTGCGATCGCGGATGGTCTGGTACTCATCACGCAATTGCTCCACATAGTCTTCTTTCAGATCCTGCGAAATCAGAGTCGTCGCCACTTTTACACTGCGGGATGCATCAGGCACGTAGACCGTGGGGCCGCGGCTGTATGCTGGTTCGATTTTCACCGCTGTGTGCGCTTTTGAGGTGGTCGCGCCGCCGATAAGCAGTGGCACCTTGAAGTTCTGCCGTTCCATTTCTGCAGCTACGTAAACCATCTCGTCGAGTGAAGGCGTGATGAGACCCGACAATCCGATCATATCGGCGTTCTCTGATCTGGCGGTCGCAAGGATCGTTTCCATCGGCACCATCACGCCAAGGTCGATGACCTCGTAGTTGTTGCATTGCAGGACAACGCCAACGATGTTTTTGCCGATATCGTGCACATCACCCTTCACCGTAGCCATGATGATTTTGCCCTTGCTGCTCTGGCCGGGTCCTTTTTCGGCATCAATGAAAGGTACGAGGTGGGCGACGGATTGTTTCATCACACGAGCACTTTTTACGACCTGCGGCAGGAACATTTTGCCCGCGCCGAAGAGGTCGCCCACGACATTCATGCCGTCCATCAGGGGCCCTTCGATCACCTCTATGGCACGCTCTCCGGCGAGTCTTGCTTCCTCCGTGTCTTCGATAATGAAATCGGTGATGCCGTGGACGAGCGAATGGCTCAACCGGCTGGCGACCGATTCTTCACGCCAGCTGAAATCCTCAACGGGTCTGTTGCCGGTCTGGGGCGAATATTGATCGGCCACTTCGAGCAGCCTTTCTGTGGCATCTTCCCGGCGATTGAGAACCAGATCTTCGACCCGCTCTCTGAGATCTTCGGGAATGTCCGCATAGATGCCCAGTTGCCCGGCATTCACAATCCCCATCGTGAGTCCGGCCTGGATGGCGTGGTAGAGAAATACGGCGTGAATTGCTTCGCGCAGAGCGTTGTTGCCGCGAAATGAAAACGAGACGTTGCTTACGCCACCGGAACTCGAGGCATGTGGCAGGTGCTCGTTGATCCAACCCACGGCTTCGATGAAGTCGACAGCATAGTTTCGATGCTCATCAATTCCGGTGCCGATGGCGAATATATTCGCATCAAAAATGATGTCCTCGGCCGGAAAATCGATTTCTTCCGTGAGTATTCGATAAGCGCGTTCGCAGATGCTGGTCTTGCGCTCCAGGGTATCGGCCTGTCCTTGCTCATCAAATGCCATCACGATGATTGCCGCGCCATACGAGCGGCACAGACGCGCGGCAGTTCGAAAGGCGTCCTCACCTTCCTTCAAGCTGATGGAATTGACGATCGATTTACCCTGAATGCAGCGCAGGCCCGCCTCGATGATTTCCCACTTGCTCGAATCAACCATGATCGGGACACGCGCAATGTCAGGCTCAGCTGCGAGTAACTTGAGGAAGCGGACCATCGCGCCTTGCGAATCGAGCATCCCCTCATCCATGTTGATGTCGATAATCTGCGCGCCGCTGATAACCTGCTGCCGGGCAACCTTGAGTGCCGCGTCATAATCTTCTTCCCGGATCAGTCGTGCGAAGCGCGCGGAACCGGTTACGTTGGTGCGCTCGCCGACATTCGTGAACAACGAATTCTCGTCGATCGTAAACGGTTCGAGTCCACTTATGGTCAACCGGTGTTTGCTAGAGGGTGGCCGTCTCGGCGGACATTGCGCCACGCGTTCACGAATGGCGCTTATGTGCTCCGGCGTCGTGCCGCAGCAGCCCCCTACGATGTTCAGCAGACCGCTGTCGGCATACTCGCCTAACGTCTGAGCCATGCTAGCGGGGCTTTCATCGTACTCGCCGAATTCATTCGGCAGGCCGGCATTGGGGTGAGCGCTGACATAGATCGGTGCAATTCTGCTGAGCGCATCGACATAGGGCCGCAGCTGATCTGCGCCGAGCGCGCAATTCAGACCGATGCTCAAAGGTCGAGCGTGGCTGAGCGAGCACCAGAACGCTTCGCAGGTCTGACCGGAGAGCGTACGGCCACTGGCATCCGTGATGGTCCCGGAAATCATGAGCGGAATTTCAAGTCCGGTTGCCGCGCGCAGCTGCATGATGGCGTAGACGGCCGCTTTCGCATTCAACGTATCGAATATGGTTTCCAGAAGAATCAGATCGGCGCCATTTTCGATCAGCGCTTTCGCGACACCCTGGTAGTCGTCTGCCAGCGCTTCGAAGCTCGTATTGCGGAAGCCGGGATCGTTGACATCCGGAGACAAACTGGCCGTGCGATTTGTCGGCCCGAGCACGCCGGCCACGTAGCGCGGTTGCTCGGCGGTGCTGAATTCATCCGCAGTTGCACGTGCAATCTTCGCGGCAGCCGCATTCATCTCGAGCACGTAGTCTTCGAGTGCGTAATCCGCCTGCGCGGTGCGCGTTGCCGTGAAGGTGTTGGTCTTGATGATGTCGGCACCGGCACGCAGATAACGGCGATGGGCCTGGGCGACGGCATCAGCCTGACTCAATGACAGCAGATCATAGTTGCCTTTCAGTGGCACGCTGTGGTCCCCGAAGCGGTCACCGCGGTAGTCGTCTTCAGCAAGGTTCAGCGCCTGCAACTGCGTGCCATAGGCGCCGTCGAGGATATGAATGCGCTGCTGCAGGGCGCTGGAAAGCTGTTGGGCGATTGAGACGGGCACAGATCGTTCGCCTGGAAGTACGGGTAGAGGCGTAGTCTAGACGGCTCCTACGTGAATTCAATTGAAGTAAAACGAACACTACATGAGCTGCGTTCATGTCAGTCGCCGGGCGCTTTTGCGTTGCCCTGCGTCGCAGGGTATATTCCCGACTAATTTACTCGGATATAGCACGGGAAGACATGATCGAGATATCAGCATCTGCACAGGTGTATCTACAGGAATTGCTGGCTAAACAGGACGAGGAGGACGTCGGGATTCGCGTATTTGTTGCGCAGCCCGGGACGCCGAACGCGGAAACCTGCATTGCCTATTGCCGTCCTGGAGAGGAGCAGGAGGGCGATACACCGGTTGCCTATGAAGGATTCACCGCCTGGTTTGAAGAGCGCAGCGTGCCGTATCTCGACGACGCAGTGGTCGACTATCAGGAAGATCAGATGGGGGGGCAGCTTACGATCAAAGCGCCCAATGCTCGGACCCCGAAAGTCGGCGAAGATGCACCGCTCGAGGATCGGATCAACTACGTGCTCTACAACGAGATCAATCCAGGACTCGCCTCCCATGGCGGTATGGTGACGCTCGTTGAAGTTGTCGAAGAATCCGTTGCGGTGTTGCAGTTCGGCGGCGGTTGCCAGGGCTGTGCGGCCGTCGATATTACGCTTAAGAACAGCGTCGAAACTTCACTGCTCGAACAGGTGCCCGAACTGACTGCAATCCGCGACGCGACCGATCACAGCGATACCGAACACGCCTACTATCGCTAGCCTCTTGCCGCCAGCGTTTGTCCGAGGGTCTCAGACAGCTCACGCAATGTTGATTCGGTGGTCGCCCAGTCGATGCAGGCATCGGTCACCGAAACCCCGTAGGCAAGATTTTCCAGATTCAACGGCTGATTTCCGGCGTGCAGGTTGCTTTCGATCATAAGCCCTATGATTGACTGATTGCCCTCAAGTATCTGACGAGTGACGTCACGAGCGACTTCCGGTTGTTTGTTATGATCTTTGTTCGAGTTGGCGTGACTGCAATCAATCATGATATTCGGTGTCAGGCCGATGTTTTCCAGCTCCTTTTCGCAGACACGAATGCTTCCGTCATCATAGTTGGGTCCGCGGCTGCCGCCGCGAAGTACGATATGAGCATTCGGATTGCCGCGTGTTTTCAACACTGATACCTGTCCTGAGGGATTGATACCAAGGAAGCTGTGCGGACTGGCGACTGACTGCAGGGCATTCGTGGCAACTTCCAGGCCGCCGTCCGTACCGTTTTTGAAACCGATTGCGGAGCTCAGGCCGGATGCCATTTCCCTATGGGTCTGCGATTCGGTAGTGCGTGCACCGATTGCAGACCATGCGATCAGATCCTGCAGATACTGTGGGGTGATCGGATCGAGTGCTTCCGTGCTCAACGGCATCCCCAGACCGGCGATTTCCAGCAGCAGCGTGCGGGCTATCTCGAGACCCTGGGCGACACAAAAAGTATCGTCGAGATGCGGGTCGTTAATGAGTCCTTTCCAGCCGGTCGTGGTTCGCGGCTTTTCGAAGTAGGCACGCATGACGATGAAGAGTGTGCCCTGCAATTCCTGCGCGAGTTCCGTCAGCTTCAGCGCGTATTCCTTCGCTGCCGTGACGTCGTGTATGGAACAAGGTCCTACCACGATGAGCAGTCTTTTGTCTGTCCGGGCGAGGATGTTGTGCACGACGTCCCGAGCTTCCTGTACGTTTTCACGCACTTCTTCGGAAACCGGCAACTTTGCTTTGAGCTGTTCGGGTGTTACCAGCACTTCGTGCGCCTCGATGTTCAGATTTTCCAGTTGTGTCATGTTCAACACTCCTAATCAGTTGCTTACGGGGCGGCAAGCCGAAAAAAAACCCCGTAGGCGCTGCCTGACGGGGTTTCTCCGAAGGCAGCTTGCACTGCCTTCGATCGTGAGATCTATAGGCGGTGCGGGTTCATAAAATAATAACCAGCCCACCAACGCACCTGATCGCTCGCGACCGCGATGGTCGTTCGACTGGTGCTGTAGGTTTGATC
>CBDUDJ010000026.1:0-10516 GCA_965365885.1 uncultured Gammaproteobacteria bacterium | reverse complement strand
CCGCCCGCTCGAGTGATCCGGACCACGACAGGGCGATGCAAATCAGTATCAGTGTGGTCGCGGCGAGCCGTCGAGCGATGACGGGGGGACGTGCGGGTTCGCTGGTTTCAGACAAAGTTCTCTTTCTGTAGAGCGATGAACAGCGACTCTAGCTTTTCGGTGATCACATTGCCAAGTGAGGTGCGATCGACGTCGGATATCTGTGCAAGTATCAGGGGTTTGACGCGGTGCAGGTGCATGACAGGCCAGGATTTCTCGAATTCCCGCAAATCGCCCTTGGCCAGCACCGGCAGGAACGGGTCATCAGCCGGACGGTTTTTCATGATGGCGATTAAACCCTGAATGAACGGGACTTGATGCACTCCCAGAGTGCGGTCCTTGCGAAGATTGGACAGATACAACCCTTCTCTGTCTATGAGTTTACCGGGAATGATGTGCAGTCCCGTCGCCACCACGGCGCTCGGGTCGATGTGAAAGAACGTGTCATGGTAGACGGCTGGATCAGGCAGGATCACGAGTTTGCGTTCCCACTCTTTGGGGAAAAACATGTTGTACGTTGTGTAAAGCTGGGCCACGGTCGGAGAGTAGACGCACATGGTGGATTCGAACTGCATGACGAAATCCATTGCGCGCTCGCGATGACTGAAATCATCGAGATCCCAGGCCAGATCTGGATTTACCGACATCTCTGAATCAAATGTTAACTCGTCGTTTTGCACGTCATCCCTTTTATTGCTCTCATTGCATACTGCGCCGTCAGATCGTCCCTGGGTTACTGCTGCTGGTGATGGTCTACTGCTTGGAACCCGTTGAATCGTCATTCTAAAGTGGCAGGCAGAATCCGGGGCAGAAACTTGGTATTTTTGTGACGCAGATCACTAATTGCGGCCGATATGTGACACCGCCGATGGCGGCGCGACCGCACCGACGCTATCAGGTCTCAGCTGCCCTGCAGCGCAGATTCCACGCCTGCGGTACCCGTTATTGTGAGCCGGTGCAGCTGGGCCAGGCGCTCAGAGGGCTCGCAAGGCTCTGTGCGGTTGTCTGGACCGGGGCTGATTGTGGAGTTGTCTGCGTCGGCGATGGCGCCGAGCGTCGTAAGCAGCGGTTGGTCGGGATATTCTGAGCGCAGCAGATGCAGCAATCGCAGAGTACGAAAACCGTCAAACCACTCGTGCACGCGGCGCAGCCGCTGGCTGCCGCTTGGATATTTGCGCCGTGCCGTGTCCATGAACTTCTCCCAGCCAAGCTCGGTCAGGCAGTCTCGCGTGACTGGATCCTCCTGCCAGATGTCGGCTCTGCCGAACTTGTCCAGTCGCTCGAGTGTTCTTTTCAAAATGGCGAAGGATTGAATGTTGTAGCTTCGAAAGGCGAGCCCGGAATCGTCCGGGGATTCGAGCATTCTTGTCAGCGCAGGTCCGGTGCCGAATGGGACTCGTGTCGAAAGACGTGCGGCAACTTCGATCTCCGGCGAATCGAGCAATATGACTGGTGCTACTTTTGCCAGCTTATTAATAAAATAAAAATCTTCAGCTGCATTGCGCTTGGGTATTCCGCGGACTTTCGCATACGTCTGCGCGTGGACGGTAATGGTGCTACCCAGCGATGGGAACGCATAAGGCGAGCCGGCATGACTGAGCCCCCAGGCGTAATACCGGATATGTAGTTCGTAGAGCAGTGCCTGATACATGAGCGCCGGTTCATCGCAGACATGCCGGAACGGAAACAAGGCGGTCCCGGCGCCAACCGAAAGCACATCTCTGTTTGAGCTGAAGTAGTCGGCGGGCAGGACCACATCAGCGTCGCTCAGATACAGCCAGGGTCGCTCGACCTTGGCTTCGGCCACCAGGCGCAGCCCAATATCCGCGCCGATCTTCCGGGCAAGGCCAACTCCCTGGCGGGCGGGAATGGCACGATTGCCAACACGGTCTACCACCAGGATATCGACAAGCGCTGCAGACTTGAGCCGTAGCCGCTCGAGTCGTAACCCGGATTTGCGGGATTCAGCAGTGAGGGCTTCGCCATTCGCAAGGCCGAAGAGAGTTTTTCGCGTGCGCAGTACTTCCTCGGTAGTGGCGTTGTCGGGAGTGTTCAGCACTGCGATAACGAGTGTAGCCGCGGCATCATCGTGAATGTGCTGGAACATCCGGTCGACAAAATCTTCTGGTTCATCGAACACGGGCACGACGAAAACTTGCTGGTAACGTCGCTTGATCGGTAACTCCCTGCGTGCCTCCGGCTCGGCATAGCGACTGAGATAGTGTGCGGTTGCCTCCTGCATGCCGTCTGCTAGTGGAGTCTGGGTTGGATGGGCAATGCGGCCATGACCTGTGCTTCCGTCTCGATCAGACACTCGAGCCGGGCTGGGATCTCACTTCGATCACAGTGTGCTTCGGCGAGATCGATGAACAGTTGCCAGTGCCTGTCCTCACTGGCAGCAATAGCGCGATAGAAGCTCCCCAACGGGTCGCCATCGAGTGCCGCGGCAAGCAGGGCGAACCTTTCGTGGCCGCGCCGCTCAACGACCGCGGCGATCAGCAAGCGGTCCAGCAGATAGTGCTGCGGTCCTTTGCGAATTGTTGCGTTCAACGCGTTGATGTAGGGATCTTTGGTATCCGCGCCGGGTATACCCCCGCGTTGGCTGATCAGGCGCACGACTTCACGATAGTGGCTGAGTTCCTCAACGGCGAGTTCGGCCATGGCGTTGAGCAGTTGCGGCTTGTCCGGGTAGTGGGAGGCAATACTGAGAGCCATGCCGGAGGCTTTCTTCTCGCAGGAAGCGTGATCACTGAGAAAGCTGTCGAAATTTGCCAACACGCTTTCGAGCCATCCTTCGGGCGTGGCTGTGAGCGTAAGGTCGATGCAACTTACGTTCACGCTCCGGGATAAATCGAATTCAACCAGGCGGCAATGTCGGCAATCTCCTCGGGGCACACCTGGTGGCCCATCGCATACTCGTGCCACTGGATCTGATAGTTCAATGCTGCCATTGCCTCTCTGGAGGTGACAGCTCGGGCGATCGGAATCATCGGGTCAGCCTGGCCGTGCGCCATGAAAATAGGCACATCGATACTGGCAAAACTCACCTCTTCACTGAGGTGTTCATGGTCGTGGACATAGGTTGACAGCGCCATGATGCCGGCGAGCCGCTCGTTGGAACGAAGCCCCAGCTGCAGAGCGATCACACCGCCCTGAGAAAATCCTGCGAGAGTGATTGCAGCGGTTGCAATTCCTCTGGAGTTTTCCCGTTCTATCAGTTGTTGCACGGCTGCAGCCGACTCACGGATCTCCGCTTCTCCAGATAGTGGAGCGCCGGGATCGATGTCGTACCAGGCGCGCATTTCCATCCCGGCATTGATGGTCACTGGCCGCACAGGCGCGTTGGGGAAGACGAAACGCAGAGGCTGATTGAGCGTCAGCAGAGGGACAATGGATTCGAAATCATGCGCGTCTGCACCCAGTCCGTGCATCCAGATCACGGTTCCGGCAGGTGTCTGATCCGGTTCGATCTCGACGGTTTCCAACAGGTCGGACATGCTGCGAATGTTCCTGATTGATACCTCGTGCGGGCTGTGTAGTTGAGCAAGAACGGTTGCGCAAAGCAAACCGTGCAATAATCCGACGGATGGAAGATGGCCTAGACAGACCCGCATCGCGCGAAATCACCAAGCTCAGACCGGCTCTCGAGTTTGTGAAACCCTATCGCCTGCAGGTGGTGTTCGCCAGCATTGCGCTGGTAGTTACCGCTGGAGTAACGCTTTCGATCGGCCAGGGCATGCGCCTGGTCATCGACCAGGGACTCTCGGATGGCTCGAGCGAAGTACTTGTCCAGAGCATCGGTGTGTTTGCACTGCTCGTGATACTGCTCACTGCCGGCACATTTGCCCGCTTCTATTTTGTTTCCTGGGTTGGTGAGCGGATAAGCGCGGATCTGCGCCAGGCTGTGTTCAAACATCTGCTTGAGTTGCACCCGGGGTTCTTCGAGGAGAATCAGCCTACGGAGATCCAATCCCGAATCACAACCGATACCACACTGCTGCAGACCGTCATCGGCTCCTCCATCTCAATCGCCTTACGCAATGTACTGATGTTCGTTGGCGGATTGATCCTGCTCTTCATCACGAATGCGAAACTGTCACTGCTGGTTGTCGCAAGCGTGCCGTTCGTTGTTGCTCCCGTCATTCTTTTTGGCCGGCGTGTGCGGCAACTTTCTCGTAGCAGTCAGGATACGCTGGCAGATGTCGGCAGCTACGCAGGTGAGTCGTTGCGGCAGATCAAGATAGTCCAGTCCTTTAATCATCAGGGGCAGGATGAGGCAACATTCGCTGCGCGTGTTGAAATTGCTTTCGCGGTTGCCGTGCGGCGAATCCGCCAGCGCTCGTGGCTGGTGGCGCTGGTAATGTTGCTGGTTTTGTCTGCCATTGCCGCGATGTTGTGGGTGGGAGGTCAGGATGTGCTGGTGGGTGACATCTCCCCGGGCGAACTTGCTGCATTCATCTTCTATGCGTTCATCGTCGCAGGCTCGGTTGGGGCTATCAGCGAGGTTTACAGCGATCTGCAGCGGGCGGCCGGCGCCACCGAGCGCCTGATCGAGTTGTTGAACGCAGAATCGGTCCTGCTCGAGCCCAGCGCACCTCGTGAGCTTCCTGAGCACGGCGGCCTCCGCGTGAATAACCTCAGCTTTGCCTATCCCAGCAGGGCCGATCAGGCGGTTTTATGCGAAGTTTCATTCGAGGTGAATGCTGGTGAGATGGTCGCGCTCGTAGGGCCCTCCGGAGCAGGAAAGAGCACGCTGTTCGATCTGTTGCTGCGATTTTACGACCCGCTGGCAGGCTCGATCTCGCTGAACGGGATAGACCTGAAAGAGTTACGGCTTGCCGATGTCAGAAATCGGCTTGGCTTCGTCCCGCAGGATCCAGCGCTCTTTGCAGGGACGATCCGGGACAATGTGCTTTATGGCAACACCGAGGCAACGGAAGTCGATGTGGTGAGGGCGCTGCAACTGGCTCACGCGCAGGAATTCGTGGCGGCACTTCCTGAAGGCCTCGATACTGCGATTGGCGAAAGTGGAGTGGGCCTCTCCGGCGGACAGAAGCAGCGGCTGGCGATTGCCCGCGCGCTGTTGCCGCGGCCGCAGATTCTTCTGCTCGATGAGGCAACCAGTGCGCTCGATGCACGCAGCGAAGATCACATTCGGCAGAGCATTGTCGAGCTGAAGGGCCAATGCAGCATTCTGGTAATTGCACACAGACTTTCGACGGTGCGCCGGGCGGACAGAATTCTGGTCCTCGACGAAGGCCGCCTCCTCGCCAGTGGTACCCACGAAGAGCTGACTCGCGACAATGAGCTGTACAAAAATTTCGTGCGCATTCAATTCTCCCAGGACAATACAACTCACGACCTCACCCGGATGACAGTAGCCGAACAACACCGGTAAACTCGGCGACGCAATCTATTGGGGGGATGCTCAGAAAATGGGACCGTTACAGGGCTTTCGAATCATCGAACTGGCGGGCATCGGCCCGGGACCGTTTTGCGGCATGATGTTGTCGGATATGGGTGCAGAAGTAATTCGGATCGAGCGGATTCGACCCGGCAGCTCGCGCCCGCGGGACGTGCTGGCGCGTAACCGTCGATCTGTCGCCGTGGATCTCAAATCGCCTGCCGGTGTGGCCACGGTGTTGCGCCTCGTAGAAAGTGCAGATGCCTTGTTTGAAGGCTTCCGGCCGGGTGTCACCGAACGCCTGGGTCTGGGACCCCAGGACTGTCAGGCGCGCAATCCGAAGCTTGTTTATGGCCGCATGACCGGCTGGGGCCAGGATGGTCCGCTGGCGAGTGCTGCCGGCCATGACATTAATTACATCGCGTTGACAGGCGCCCTGCATGCCATCGGCCGGCCGGGCGAGAAACCAGTGCCGCCACTCAATCTGGTCGGTGACTTCGGTGGCGGTGGAATGTTGCTGGCCTACGGCCTCGTCTGTGCCCTGCTGGAAACGCAGAGGTCCGGGGAAGGCCAGGTCGTGGATGCGGCGATGGTTGACGGTGCTGCGTCGTTGATGGCGATGTTCTATACGATGAGTGCAGGCGGGATGTTCACCGATCAGCGCGGCACTAACCTGCTCGATGGCGGCGCGCACTTTTACGACACGTATGAAACGAGCGACGGTAAATACATTTGTATCGGTTCGATCGAACCACAGTTTTATGCGTTGCTTGTTGAGAAGGCGGAACTGGACGCTGAACGGTTTTCAGCTCAGATGGATGCAGGCCAGTGGCCGGCTTTAAAGGATGAGATAGCAGCAGTGTTCAAAAGCAAGACCCGGGATGAGTGGTGTGAAATCATGGAAGGCACCGATATCTGTTTTGCGCCGGTGCTGTCTGTGTTCGAAGCACCCGATCACCCGCATAACAAAGCTCGAAACACGTTTGTCGAATTCGACGATATGACGCATCCGGCACCCGCGCCGAGATTTTCGCGAACGGTACCGGAGCTGTCGCACGGGTCAAGAGCGCCAGGGGAAGATACCGAAGCTGTTTTGCTCGACTGTGGCTTCAATGAAGACGAAGTGTCGCAACTCAAAGAGCAAGGCGTCATACCCGATGCCTGAATGGCTGCCCCGGCACGTGAACTGCGAGGAAACGCAGCATGAGCGTTGAATTGCTGGATAGCGACCGATTCCACGGTTTTCGGGTCAGGCGACAGATCGCCGGGGAAACTTATCAGGAGTATTTCTCGCTAAAGGATAATGGCAAGCGTCTGCGTGGGAAAACCCGTGCGGCTGTCCGACGGCGTGCGGATGCGCGTGATGCGGAGTTGGCAGGCCTGCAGCGGGAGCGGCGGGAAAAGGCGCGCAAGCAAATCCAGGTTGTCGCGAAGGGCAGGGTGCGGGGCATACTCTGCCGGTTGAAAGCCGAAAAAAGCGGCAGTCAGACCCCCGTCTTCCAGATAGGGGTCATGTCCCAGGTTTCTGACAAAATTGTAAACACCACAGTTTCTATCAATCGATACGGCACAGCGGTTGCCTGGCGCAAGGCGGTCGAGTTCTTTGCGCATCACAAACAGTTGAACAAACGGTCGCGGGCGTACAACGAGCTGCTCGCGGCCGAACCGTCGCCTGCTCAGGTAAAGCGGATGACGGGGTATGGTGTAAAGCGATGAGTTACGAGAGTGAATATCAGCAGTCGTTGACGGACCCCGAGGGTTTCTGGCGCGATAAAGCCGAACAGTTACCCTGGTTCAAACCACCCGACGAGATACTTTCCAAAGACGAAAACGATGTCTGGCGCTGGTTCAGCGGCGGGCAGATGAATACAGCGTGGCTCGCGCTCGATCGGCACGTGGAAGCAGGTAACGGCGAAACGATCGCATTGATCTATGATTCGCCCGTTACCGGTAAAGTCGAGCGCTACAGCTACGCCGAGCTTACACAATGGGTTGCCAGGGTTGCTGGTGGGTTGGCCAACCTGGGGGTAGCGAAAGGTGACCGGGTCATCATCTATATGCCGATGGTGCCCGAAGCAGTCGTGTCGATGCTGGCATGCGCCAGGCTCGGTGCAATTCATTCCGTGGTCTTTGGTGGCTTTGCAGCACCGGAACTCGCAACCCGGATCGATGATGCAACGCCAAAAGTGATCTTGTGTGCATCCTGCGGCATCGAGTTCACAAATGTCATCGCGTACAAACCTCTTGTGGATGAAGCGATCGAGATCGCGGTTCACAAGCCGACACACACAGTCGTACTGCAGCGCGAACAACTCGAGGCAGAACTCAACTCAAGCAGGGACATCGATTGGGCTGCCTGGCTGGCAGATGCGCAGCCGGCCTCCTGGGTGGAAGTGGCGGCGACCGATCCGCTGTATATCCTCTACACTTCCGGCACAACGGGAAAGCCGAAAGGTGTGGTTCGTGACAATGGCGGACACGCTGTCGCACTGCATTACAGCATGGAAGCAGTCTACGGAGTTTCTGCAGGCGATGTGTTCTGGGCGGCTTCAGATGTCGGCTGGGTGGTGGGCCACTCCTACATCGTCTACGGTCCTTTGCTGAAGGGTTGCACGACGGTACTCTTCGAAGGTAAGCCGGTGCGGACTCCGGATGCGGGGGTATTCTGGCGAGTCGTGCAGGACCACAAAGTGAAGAGTTTTTTCGTGGCACCGACTGCCTTCCGCGCAATAAAAAAAGAAGATCCGGACTGTGCACTCAAGCAGCAGTACGATATTTCCTCACTCAAATACCAGTTTGTTGCCGGTGAGCGGCTGGATCCGCCGACCTATCACTGGCTGCGCGATTCGCTGCAGATTCCGGTCATCGACCATTGGTGGCAGACGGAAACAGGCTGGTCGATCTGCGCGAACATGGCAGGTGTCGAACTCCTGGAGACCAAAGCCGGGTCGCCGACGCTGCCTGTACCTGGCTACGATCTGCGAATCCTGGATGAAAACGGTGAGGAACTCGGGCCGGGACAGGAGGGTGCCGTGGTATTGAAAGAACCCTTGCCGCCAGGTGCACTGTCGACGATCTGGCAGGATCATCCGCGCTATATCGAGGCGTACTGGTCACAGTTTGAAGGGTTTTATCTCACGGGAGACGGGGGTTACCGCGACGAAGACGGCTATGTATACATCATGGGCCGGATTGATGACGTGATTAACGTTGCAGGCCATCGTCTATCTACGGGCGAACTCGAGGAAGTGGTGGCCGAGCATCCGGCAGTTGCCGAATGCACGGTTGTGGGAATTGCCGATGCGGATAAAGGGCAGATTCCGATTGGACTGCTGTTGCTGAAAGACGGTGTCAATATCGAAGAGGGCGAACTCGAAGGCGAGCTGGTGGCGATGGTGCGCAAGTCGATTGGTGCTTTTGCCAATTTCAGACGTGCCGTCGTGGTGAAGCGTCTGCCAAAAACGCGTTCGGGTAAAATTCTGCGCCAGGTGTTGCGAAAGATGATCGATGGACTGCCCTACACGGTACCTTCCACCATTGAGGACAAAGCGGCACTGCCGGAAATTGCAGCTACGCTAAAAGAACAGGGTGTGATGTGATGGCAGCAAAGTTGGCAGAGAGAAAGAAGCGGAGCGTGCGATGATCATCGTTCACGGCATTATTCCGATCCGAGCTGAAAAGCGCGAGCGAGCGCTCGAGTTGGCGAGTCGAATGACACAGGCCACCCAGTCGGAGCCGGGCTGTATTTCCTATGACTTCTACATCGGGCTGTCGGATCCCAACACGCTGATGTTGTTTCAGGAGTGGGAGAGCATGGAGGCGTTGATGGGACATTTTCAAACGGACCATATCGATGAATTCCTGCGGGAACTACCAGACGTCGTTGCCGGTGAGATTACGACGAGGCGTTACGCCGTGCAGAGTGTCGATGAAGAGTTGCTGCGGGCTGCTGAGGCACCCCCCGTTATTCATTAGTACCCGGTACTAAGGTATGTGTCTTGCGCCAAATGCGGCAGCGGCGATCAAGCCGATTGCAAAAGCAATCTCCCACAAGCCGAAATATCTGAGCTCCGGGGTGGCTGCGAGCAGAACCCCATGAACGAAATAGAGCATGCTGACGAGGGTCGTCAGCACGTAGGTGGTGTAGTTGAGGCGCAGAATCCCAGGCAGGACCAGCAGCAGCGGCGCTACCTGGATTGTGAACCAGATGATGTTGGAAGAATTGCTCGCGAGCGGTTCGATGAAAAACTGGCGCAATCCCGTGAGCGCGAACAGCGAGGCAAGCGTCAGCAGGCAGAGAAACTGCAGCCCTCTCATGTTTCTACCTACCTAACGACCGTTTCTGCCAACCGACCGGCAGTTTCTGCCAACCGACGACCCAATGCGTGGGCGAGGGTCTGCTCGTCGGTGCTGAGTCCGGCATGACCGTCGGCCCCGGACACGTGGCTTGCGCCATAGGGTCCGCCACCTTCTGAGGTGGTGTTAAGTACACTTTCGCTGTACGGCAGGCCGAGGATCAGCATGCCGTGATGCAGCAGAGGCAGCATCATGGATAGCAGCGTGCTTTCCTGACCGCCATGCTGCGAGCCTGAAGAGCAGAAGACCGCAGCGGGTTTGCCTGCGAGTTTATGCTGTAGCCAGAGATCTCCGGTAGAGTCCAGGAAATACTTCAGTGGTGCAGCCATATTGCCGAACCGGGTTGGTGAGCCAAGTGCGAGAGCGCTGCAGTTGGCAAGATCTTCTTTCTCGCAGTAGATGGCACCTTCTTCGGGAACGGCTGGAAGTGTCCGGTCGGTGTCTGCAGATACAACCGGAACTGTGCGTACTCTGGCCTCAAAACGGCCGTCGCTTGTAATGCCACGAGCGATGAACTGAGCCAGATTGGCGGTGCCGCCGGTTCGGCTGTAGTAGACAATCAGGATGTAGGGTTGCATGGCGTCGGGTTTGCTCGTGTCAAAGCAGGTCGAGCACGTTTTCGGGAGGCCGGCCGATGACGGCACGCTCGGCGCGCACAACGATGGGGCGTTCAAGCAGTATGGGGTTGCTGCTGATCGCCTGCAGAACATCGTCTTC
>CBDUDJ010000025.1:0-10912 GCA_965365885.1 uncultured Gammaproteobacteria bacterium | reverse complement strand
CCGGAAAAAAGGCGCTGTGGGCCCTTACCGCAACTGGAGTAGCCAAATGCGACCCGTACTGGAAAGCGACCACCGCCCTGTCGGTCCTGTCGAATACTTTCTACAGTTTCAATCAACACAAATCTGCAGCCACGCAAGTTTTCGCACCTACCATCAACGCCATCGCCATGCATGCCGATGAGCGGTCGAAAGCGTCGGTCGCGCGGGCCGTGCGGCATGCCCAGGCGCTCAAGACCGGCCTTGACTGGGCCCGGGATCTCGGCAACGAACCACCGAATGTCTGCACTCCGAGCTACCTGCTTCGCGAAGCACGCAAGCTTGCGAAAAACCCCAAAGTAAGCGTTTCCGTGCTTGACGAAAAACGCATGGCCGAGCTCAAGATGGGCGCGTTCCTGGCAGTATCAAAAGGCAGTGATATCCCCGGCAAGATGATCATCATCCGGTATCAGGGGGCCCGCAAGCGCACAGATCCACCAATTGCACTGGTTGGCAAGGGCATCACGTTCGACACCGGTGGCATCAGTTTGAAATCGCCCGGATCCATGGACGAGATGAAATTCGACATGTGTGGTGCTGCGTGTGTTCTCGGAGTCACTCGTGCTGCGATTGCCGCGCGGCTGCCAATCAACATCGTGACAGTTGTCGCGGCTGCGGAAAACATGCCCAGCGGCCGGGCGACGAGACCGGGAGACATTGTTGAGTCCGCTTCCGGACGGACCATCGAGATTATCAACACCGATGCCGAGGGCCGGTTAGTGCTGTGCGATGCACTCACCTATGTCGCACGCTACAAACCCAGAGCTGTCGTGGATGTTGCCACGTTGACCGGCGCCTGCATCGTCGCTCTCGGCTCCCACGCATCCGCCGTTTATGCCAACGATGACGAACTCGCCCACTCACTCGTTGCAGCCGGTGAATTCAGCGGCGATCGCGCCTGGCGGATGCCATTGTGGGACGAATACCAGCCGGCGCTGAAGAGCCCGTTTGCCGATATCGTGAACAGCACCACCGGTGGCGCTGGTTCGATCACAGCTGCCTGCTTTCTGTCCCGATTCACCGAAGATCTCTGCTGGGCGCACATGGACGTGGCCGGCAGCGCATTTTCCGGTGGTGCCAATAAAGGTGCAACGGGGCGTCCTGTTGGCCTGCTTTACCGCTACCTGATTGAGGAAGCCGGTAAATGACCAGAATTGATTTCTACGTTCTCAAAGATGTGGAACTCCACGCGATGCAGCGCTTTGCCTGTCACCTTGCCGGTAAGGCACTCGCTGCCGGCCGGCCAACGGTCATCCTCAGCACCGACGAAGACAGCGCGCGACTGATTGATGAGTTGCTCTGGGATTACCCGGACCAGCGATTTCTGCCGCACGGTCTGCAACACACCGCTGCCGCAAAAGGCGCGCCAATCGTGCTTTGCTGGGACGAGCCAGACAGCTTCGACGGCGTGCTCGTGAATCTCAGCTCTGCAGTTCCGGACTTCTTCACCCGCTTCGAGCGTGTGGTCGAGATTGTCGTCGGCGCAACCCGCGATCCTGGCCGCGCCAGGTACAAACATTATCGGGATCGGGGTTTTCCGCTTTATCATCACGACCTGGATGACTGGGAAGCTGCATGACAGGCGATGGACTAGATGGCCAGCGATAAATCAGAAGACTCGCCCGACGCCCTGCTCGGCGATCTGGAATCGATCCGCACGCTGCTGAACGAGGAAGCAGCCATTCAACCGGAGGATGCAAGCGCCAACGTGCAGATCGATGATCAGGTTCCGTTGCTGGAAGATGTGGTGGCGCACATCGCAGTACCGTCACAAGGCCCTGGCAGCGATGACGCCACGGGTGGCATGGACGATGCGCTTTTTGAGGCCCTGCTCGACGACAACTGGAAAGAATCCACGACTGAACTGCTCGACAGAACGCGCGAGACAATAGCGGAACACGGTAGCCAGTGGACACAGCAGGATACCGAGGATCTGACCGCAGCGTTGCGGGATCGGATCAACGCTACCTTGACCGGGTGGTTGCGCGGCGTGGTGCAGCAGAATATGGCCGACCTCAAAGCCCAACTGCTGGAAGTGACACAGGCAGAACTCGCCGCCAGCGTCACACGGCTGCTCGATGATGACAGCGGGAGCGGAGAAGAAACCGCCGGGAGCGGAGAAAAAGATGGATAGCAGTTTCGACCCACACGGCATCGAGCAGATGTTGTACGCGCAGTGGGAGCAGGCCGGTTACTTTGCACCACAAGGCAATGGTCCGAAATACGCGATCATGATCCCGCCGCCCAACGTCACGGGCAGCCTCCATATGGGTCATGCATTTCAGCACACGCTCATTGACACGCTGATCCGCTACCACCGGATGAAAGGCGACCGAACCTTGTGGCAAATGGGCACTGACCACGCCGGCATATCCACTCAGATGCTGGTCGACCGGCAACTCAGTGCGCAGGGCATCGACCGCCATGAAATCGGTAGGGAAGCATTTGTCGAAAAGGTCTGGGAATGGCGCAACACCTCAGGTGGCACCATCGGTCGCCAGTTACGGCGCATGGGATCTTCGCCAGACTGGTCGCGTGAACGTTTCACTCTCGATGACGGATTTTCCCGCGCTGTGCTCGAAGTTTTCGTGCGCCTGCATGAAGAGAAACTGATCTATCGAGGCAAACGACTGGTCAACTGGGACCCGGAACTGCGAACGGCCATCTCGGACCTGGAAGTCGAAAACACCGAAGAGCAGGGGCATCTGTGGCACTTTCGCTATCCACTGACCGAGGGTCGCACAACCCCGGGCGGTAGTGACCATCTGGTAGTTGCAACCACACGACCCGAAACGATGCTCGGTGACACTGCCGTCGCCGTTCACCCAGATGATGAGCGCTACCAATCCCTTATAGGCGGCAGCGTCAGACTGCCACTGGTCGAAAAAGACATCCCCATCATCGCCGACGAGTACGTCGATCGTGAATTCGGCAGCGGCTGTGTCAAGATCACTCCAGCCCACGACTTCAATGACAACGAAATCGGCACGAGGCACAACCTGCCGCTGGTGAACATCTTCAATGAGGATGCGAGCATCAACGACAACGCCCCCGAGACCTATCGACATCTCGACAGGTTCGCCGCGCGTGAAGCTGTGGTTGCCGATCTCGATGCGCTGGGATTGCTGGAGAAGGTAGAACCCCACACACTCATGGTGCCACGTGGCGATCGCTCCGAAGCCATCATCGAACCGCTCCTGACGGATCAATGGTTCGTCAAAATCCAACCTCTTGCGGACCCCGCGATTGCTGCGGTGAAGAATGGCGATATCGAGTTCATTCCCCGGCAGTACGAAAACGTCTACTTTTCCTGGATGAACAACATCCAGGATTGGTGCATATCCCGTCAGCAATGGTGGGGGCATCGGATTCCGGCGTACTACGATGACGCCGGCAATGTCTATGTCGGTCGCTCGGAAGCCGAAGTCCGCACAAAACACGGATTGTCTGCAGATCTTGCGCTCACCCAGGATCCAGACGTCCTCGAGACATGGTTTTCATCATCACTGTGGACATTCGCGACGCTGGGCTGGCCAGAAGAGACAGACGAACTTTCGCAGTTTCATCCGACTGACTCCCTGGTAACCGGTCACGACATCATCTTCTTCTGGGTAGCCAGGATGATCATGATGACCTTGAAGTTCACCGGCGAAGTACCATTCAAGCAGGTTTACATCCACGGTCTCGTGCGTGACGCAGACGGCAACAAGATGTCCAAAACGAAAGGCAATGGTCTCGATCCGCTGGATCTCATCGATGGCATCACACTCGACGGTCTCGTCGAGAAACGCACGTCAAATCTAACCCAGCCCCAGATGGCGTCGCGGATTGAGGCGCAAACCCGGCGGGACTTCCCGGAAGGCGTCCCATCCTATGGAACTGATGCGCTGCGCTTCACCTATTGTGCCCTGGCGAGCACCGGTCGGGACGTACGCTTCGATCTCAACCGAGTTGAAGGGTACCGCAATTTTTGTAACAAGTTGTGGAACGCCAGCAGGTTCGTCCTGCTCAACTGCAAAGACGCAGATCTGGAGGGACCCGCTAAGTTGAGCACCGTCGATCGATGGGTGCAATCACAAATGAATGCTCTGATCGAGAATTCTGAACGAGCAATAAAAACTTACCGATTCGACTTGTATGCAAGCTCCGTGTACGAATTCGCCTGGCGGGAGTATTGCGATTGGTATCTTGAGTTGACCAAGTCGCTGTTGTGGGACGAGGCAGCAGATCCTGCGCAGCTACGTGGCACCAGATTGACGCTGCTCAGAGTTCTGGAGGCACTGTTACGCGTCGCCCATCCGATCATCCCGTTCATTACCGAATCGATCTGGCTCGAGATCGCTCCCCTGCTTGGCAACGACAAGCCCACCATCATGAATCAGCCCTATCCCGCAGGTGCTGAGTTCCCAACCGACGACGAAGCCAACCAGGCTGTTGAATGGCTCAAAGGCGTCATAGTTGGCGTCAGAAACATTCGCGGGGAGGCGAACATCAAGCCGGCTAAAACGATTAATCTCTTGTTTCAACCGGTGTCCGCGACAAGCGACGGCCGCGATCGCAGCCTGGCCGATGCAACCGACGCGGTGCTCAAACGGCTGGCCAAAATCGATACGATCGACTGGCTCGAACCGACAGACGAGCCACCACCCAACGCACTCGCTCTGGTGGGTGATCTGAAGGTAATGGTACCGCTTGCGGGTTTGATCGATGTTGACGCCGAGCGTGCCCGATTGACCAAGGAAGTGGCCCGCAAGGCAGACGAACTCGCAAGGCTCGAGGGCAAACTCGGGAACGCGGACTTCGTTGCGAAAGCGCCCGCAGCGGTCGTGGCTAAGGAACGTCAAAAAGCAGAAGAAGCACAGGCGGCGTTAGCGACGCTGCGATCCCAGTTCGATTCCCTAAACGACCTGTAGCACTACCTTGCCAATAGTGCCGTCCGCAGCAACCAGCTCATGCGCACGCTCCGTTTCGGCAATTGGCACCACTTCGTCGATGATCGGCTTGATAGTGCCCTCCTCCAGCAATGGCCAGACCTGCGAGTGGAGGTTGTCCATGATCGCAGCCTTTGCGGCGATCGGTCGCGCTCGCAACGTAGAGCCGATGACTCGCTGGCGTTTCACCATCATCAGTGCGAGGTTCACCGATGCCTCCATGCCTCCCATCAAACCGATGACGACCAGCCGGCCATCGAGCGCAAGGCATTTGAGGTTATCGGCAAGGTAGCCCGCGCCCACTGGATCCAGTATGACGTCGGCGCCGTTTGCGTCGCTCCACTCGAGCACAGCTTGCGCAAAACTGCCGGAATGTCTGTCCCAGCCCGCTGCCGCGCCCAGCGCAACGCATGCGTCGATCTTGGCCGCGCTGCCTGCAGTCACGAAGCACGGGTTAGCCGTTGCCTGGCACAGCTGAATCGCTGCAGTACCTACGCCGCTGGCACCCGCGTGGAGAACTACCCGCTCGGCCGTTTGCAGGTTCGCTTCCATGTACAGGTTCAGGTACGCCGTCGCAAAGACCTCCGGTATCGCGGCGGCTTCGAGCATCGTGAGGTTTGCTGGGATCGGCAGCACCTGACCGGCAGGGACCACCACCTCCTCAGCATACCCGCCACCTGCTAAAAGCGCGCAGACCCGGTCGCCGACGGCTACCCTTGCGACTTCCTCGCCCACCTCGCAAACTTCTCCGGCGCATTCGAGGCCGAGTATGTCCGAAGCACCTGGCGGTGGTGGATAAGCACCCGCACGCTGCGGAAGGTCGGCACGGTTGACCGCACTTGCGTGCACGCTGATTCGAACATCCGCAACACCCAGCGGCGCTTGCGCCACATCGGCCCACCGCAGTTTTTTGTCGTCGACGACGATTGCTTTCACGCGTCCTCCCCCGAACTTACCTGGACAGGACCTGCCAGGACAGATCCTACCAGGACATCCGCATTTTCACGCCACGGCCATGCAGGTAGTGTTTCAATTCACTGACCGCATAGTCACCATAGTGCACCATCGAGGCGACCAACGCTGCATCGGCTTTGCCCTGGGTGAGAACCGCGTGCAGGTGCTCCGGCTCACCTGCGCCGCCCGAGGCGATCACCGGAATCCGTACGGCTTCACTCAACATCGCTGTGAGCGTCAATTCATAACCATCCCGGGTGCCGTCCGCATCGATTGAGTTCACAACAAGTTCTCCTGCACCCAGACGCTCACCTTCGAGCGCCCAGGCAAGCGCGTCGATACCCATCGGTTTGCGACCACCGTTTATGACGATTTCATAGCCGCAAGGACACCGTTCGCTCTTCTCTACCCGCTGAATATCCATAGACAACACAATGTTCTGATCACCAATTGCATCAGCGCATTCTGCTATCAATGCCGGGCGCAGAACCGCAGCAGAGTTAACATTTATTTTTTCAGCTCCCGCCAGGCGCAGATCAGTCGCATCAGCAACCGAGCGGACGCCACCGCCAACCGACAATGGAATGAATACCTGTTCGGCAACAGCTTCCACCACGTCGAGCATGATGTTGCGGCCATCACTCGATGCCGTGATGTCGTAGAAGACGAGCTCATCCAGGCCATCAACATAGTATTCGCGCGCCTTTTCAACCGGATCACCGATGTCCTGCGTATTGACGAACTTTATGCTCTTGGCCAGTTTGCCATCGCGCACATCGAGGCAGGCAATGAGTCGTTTGCTCAGCATTTGCCATTCCACCCGGCGAAATTCGCCAGCATTCGAAGGCCGACGCGGCCACTCTTCTCCGGGTGAAACTGCGTTGCGAAATAATTGCCCCGCCCTACCGCACTTGCGAAGTCAGACTCGTATGCGGTTATTGCATACACATCCTGTGAGTTCTTCGGCTCTGGATAGTAACCGTGGACGAAATAGAACTCATCGCCCGGCTCGATGCCTGCAAGCAGGGGGTGGGTTGCGACGACGCGAACTTCATTCCACCCCATGTGAGGGATTTTCAGATCTGGCCGATCGAGACTGAAGCGGCGCACGCAGCCATCCAGCAGGGCCAGTGTCCGGGTGTCGTTTTCTTCGGAATACTCAAAGGAGATCTGCAATCCCAGACAGATACCCAGGACGGGGACACCCGCAGCAATTGTTTCTCTGAGCGCTACATCCATTCCGGTGCCCGCAAGGCTGCGCATAGCGCTGCCTGCGGCACCCACGCCTGGGAAGATCACCCGCTCAGCGCGAGTCACAACTTCCGGGTCGGCACTGATTTGCGCCTGCAGCCCGACCTGTGCACATGCGCGTTGCACGCTGCGCAGGTTTCCTGCGTCGTAGTCGATGATGACCGCCGAAGTTGTGCCCATTGTCCTTAAAAGTGTCGTAAGAATGACATCGCAAATGAGCGCGGATACTATCTCATCCCACCCGAGGCAACCAAGGAGTATGCGTGTCCCGCGGCATCCTGTTAGTCAATTTAGGCACTCCCGAGAGCTGTGCGGTTCACGACGTGCGCGCCTACCTCGGCGAGTTCCTCATGGACCGCCACGTGATCGACGTGCCCTGGCTTCTGCGCCGATTGATCGTCTCCGGTTTCATCCTGCCATTACGACCCCGGCGCAGCGCGCAAGCCTATGCAAAGATCTGGGATGCTGCGGGCGAGAACACCGGCTCACCTCTGCTGGCCTACAGTAAAGCTCTGCAGAGAAGTCTCAGCGAGACGCTCACAGTGCCGTGTGAACTGGCCATGCGCTACGGCCAACCGTCGATCGCAAGTGCTTTGAGCCGTCTGAATGAGCAGGCCGTCAGCGAACTCTTCGTAATCGTGCTCTATCCACATCATGCGGATTCCACCCGGACTACCACGATCGAGGCAGTTACCAGCCAGGCACCCTCCAGTATGACTGTGCAGGTGCTGCCACCATTTTACGATCGTCCCGCGTATATTGCGGCACAGGCTGCGGTTATCGAACGCAATCTGCCGTCACAGTGGGACCATCTGCTCTTGAGCTATCACGGGCTCCCCGAACGGCATCTCACCCAGGCCGATCCTACCGGCGGACACTGCCTGCGGTCAGATGATTGCTGTCAGCGGCAATCGGCTGCCCACGCAACCTGTTACCGCCACCAGGTGTTACGCACATCCGAGCTTCTCACAGCGAACCTCGGCATCGATGATTCTCGCTACACCGTCAGCTTTCAATCCCGCCTCGGACGCCTGCCCTGGCTTACGCCGTATACCGACCAGACGCTAACGGAACTGCCGCGCCAGGGGGTAAAACACTTAGCCGTTGCCTGCCCGGCATTTCTTGCCGACAACCTCGAAACTCTTGAAGAGATCGGCATGACCGGTCGGCAGAATTTCCTTGCCGCAGGCGGCGAATGCCTGACTCTAATCCCCTGCCTGAATGATGATCCGCAGTGGACCGCAGTGCTCGCCGACTGGTGCACCGGCTAGGCACAACCACGTCAGTCAGATCTTCCCGGCAAGCTGTGAGATCGCACGATAGAAATTCTGCACCAGCGGTTGCGAAAACATGGATTTGCGAGCGACAAAACGCACCGGCCGGTGCAAACCCGCAGCATCGAGCGAAATCAGTTTCGAGCCGGGCACCCCCAGGGTTTTCGCAACCCCTGCGGGGACGAGCCCGTGGCCGAAGCCGGCGAGTGCCATCTGCGCGACCGCGAAGAACGACTCGAGCGATTCCCGGCGCTTCAGGTTCAACCGGCGCATGTCATCTTCAATGGAGCGCCAGGCGCCGGAGCGTGACTCAATGGTGATCACGTCGAGCTCATCGCCAATCTTGTAGGTCAGTTTCTGCAGGGCAGACGGCAGGATGACCATCGGTTCCAGGCGGATGACTTCGCTTTGCAGATCCGTATCCGAATCCGATGAACCCGTGCAGATCCCAACCATATATTCACCCGAACGCAGCCGATCAAGTACCACGGGCGAACGCTGGGCGTGAAAACTGAATTCGACTTCCGGCATCTGTTTTCTGACGTCTGCAAACAGTCGCGGGCCCCAACTGCAGAGAATGGCTTCCGATACGCCCATGATGATCTTGCCCTGGCGCAAGGTGTTGCCTTCTAAAAACACACTGCGCAGCTCCGAGATCAGCGGCGTGACCTGTTCGACCAGCCGCGTGCCTTGATGTGTGAGTACGACCCTGCGGCCATCCCGTTCGATAAGTGGCCGGTCGTAGTACCGTTCGAGTACTGCGATGCGTTTGCTGACCGCAGACTGTGAAATTTTCAGAACCGTACTGGTTTCCATCATCGTTCCCGTCTTGGACAGGGTCACCAGTGTTTCAAGGTTTTCAATCATCGTGCCACTACCACTAATTCCAAATTAGACACGATCATATTCCATCTATTCGCTTTTTTCATGAACCAATGCCGTCCAGACTGCCGCCATGCTCATTCAGATCATCATCCTGGTCAGCGTTCTGGCCACCAGCATCCTCTCGGGCATCCTCGGTATGGCCGGCGGCATGATCCTGATGGCCATTCTCGTTTCACTCGTGTCCGTTGCCGCGGCAATGATGATTCACGGCGCCGTACAGGCAACCGCGAACGGCTCGAGGGCCTGGTTTCTGCGCAGCCACATCCAATGGCGCATCATGCCGGGCTACATGTTGGGTGCGGCGATTGCGCTCAGCGTTTTCTGGGCCCTGACTGTGGTGCCGAATGCGAGCGTCGTACTCATTGTCATCGGTATTTTTCCCTGGCTTGCCCGCATGTTGCCAAAACACCGCGGGCTGGATGTCACTCAGAAGACCACCGCCTTCGCCTGCGGCATCGTAGTCACAACGGCACAACTCTTTGCGGGCGCTTCGGGCCCGCTGCTCGATGTTTTCTATCTGAATTCGCCGCTGAACCGCTATGAGGTCATCGCCAGCAAAGCACTCACACAAACGCTTGGGCATCTGTTGAAGCTCGTCTATTACGGCTTGATCATCGGCGTGGTGGACGCCGTACCCTTGTGGTTCTATGCGATCGCCATGGCAAGTGCCGTAGTAGGGACCAGAATCGGCACACGATTACTCGAGCGGTTAACCGATGCCCGCTTCCGCCAGATGAGCGGCTATGCGATTCTGGCGATCGCGGCAGTCTGTATTGTCAAAGGCAGTCTCGATCTGCTCGGTTGAGCAACCGGCTCCGGCAGAATCAGAGCGGTTTTACGACAAAAAGTAGATCCCCGGCGTTGACCTGCTGGCCGCTCGCCATATTAATTCTAGTCACTTCGAATTCGCGGGCGTTTTCATAGAGTTCGAACTCTCCGTTGAAATCGGCCAGGCAAAGCGGCGTGAAAAGCTTCATCGCTTCGAGTTGCCCTATCGTGTCGGAAATACTGATGTGATCACCCACCGACACGTAATCCGGTTCCGTCGGCGTGGGTGTGGTATAGAAAATGGCCGCGGTTGGCGAGAGAACCTTGATCTCTTCGCTGTCCTCGATCGAGATCGCCTCGCGATCGATGCCGCCGCTGAGCTCGCCTGCGCGAGCTTCGATCTCGTCGATCAACTCCTGCGAGTCGATGCGTTTGAGGAATTCCGGCAGATAGCCGGTATCGTAAGTTCCTTCGCGGAAGACGGGGTCCTGTAACACGCGTTTGAGCAGCGGAACGTTGGTGCAGATGCCACTTATCTTTACTGACGAGAGATAGGCATGCAGTTTTTCGATCGCCGCCTCGCGATCAGCGGCGTGGACGATGACCTGCGCGATCATGCTGTCGTAAAACGGCGAGACAAACTTGCCTTCTGCAACGGCTGCGATAATTTCGACACCATCTTCCGAGGGCAGATCGAACTCGCCTATCTGCCCGGGATGCGGCCGGAAGACCAGCTCACCAGTGTTGGACATTTGCACCCGTTCGGCGTTGATACGCGCCTCCTCTTGCCGTCCTGCAGCAAACAAGGCGTCA
>CBDUDJ010000024.1:0-11349 GCA_965365885.1 uncultured Gammaproteobacteria bacterium | reverse complement strand
GGTAGTTGTGTGGCGCGAGGTAGACGGTTGCGAACGTACCGCCGTAAAACTCATCTGCGGCACCATCGATGAGTGAAGTCAGAGCATAAGCATTGCCCTTTGCCTGGAGCAGGCGGCCATCTTCTATCATACCTGCCTGGCTGATCATGCCATCTGCGGGGCTGACCGCCAGCAGCGGATCATCGGGCAACGGCCGCGCCCCCGGTTTCAGCTCGCGGGTAAAAAAATCGTTGAACGAGTGATAGTCGTCGAGCGATTCACGCCCGGCCTGTGTCATGTCGACCGGATAGGCGCGGGCAAAGGCGTGGATGAAACTCCTGCGAATCCACGGCGATTGCGCCGCTGCGAAATAGCCGGTTAAACGCGACAGGCTATGTTGCGGCAGCAGTCTTTGCAGCGCCGCGAAGGTCTGACTCATGGTGTGGTGCTCACCGGCGTGTCGTCGCGGTTGCCCCACTCTGACCAGGAGCCGTGATAGGCCCGAATGTCGTTGAACCCGAGCAGGCGACCGATCATGTAGGACAGTCCAGATCGGTGATGGGTCTGGCAGTGCGTGATTATGGGGCGGCTGCCGTCAATGCCATGACTGGCGAGTGTTTGTGGCAGGTTATCGATCAAACGCAAGGCGCGGGTCGGGTCCTTGAGCTCCATCCAGTCCAGATGCAGTGCGCCTGGAACATGACCGGCGCGGGCAGCCGCGCTGCGTGTACCCAGGTATTCTTCTCGCGATCGCACGTCCCAGATGATCTGTTCGGGGTCCGTCATCGCGGCCAGCACGTCGGATATCTCGGCAATCGGTGCGTTGTCGATGCGAAGTTCCGTTTTGCTCGAAGGCGGTTCGCTGCCTTGATCTGACGCGAGCTCGCCTCCGGCTGCGGCCCAGGCATGCAACCCCCCGTCCAGATAGCGCCATTGCCGATGGCCGATCACATCCAGCGTCCAGGCGAAGCGGCCGGCCCAGCCGCCGCCTTCGTCATCGTAGAGGACGTACTCGCTTTGCGAATGATGCCCGAGCCGCGAAAAGAGTTGATTGAGTCGTTCAAGAGGAGGCAGCCGGCCGCTTGCCGGTGGCGTGCCGTCGACGAGTTCGCGAGGATCCACAACAATGGCACCCGGCAGATGTGCCTGCAGATAGACGGCAGGGTCGGCGACATGGATGACGCGCAGGTTTTCGCTGCGTGTTGCGAGCATCTCAGTCAATTCGGGTACATCAATCAGCGTCGCGTCGGAAATCGTCTCACTCCGTGGGAATCGAGTCACCGGCTATGGTATCTGAGAATGAATCTGAGAATAATGGCGCAAGCCTTAGTTGAGTGAGAACGCCGTGGCAGCGAATCTGGTTTGGATGGACCTCGAGATGACCGGCCTGGACCCCGAGACTGAAGTCATCATTGAAATGGCTACGCTGATTACGGACGGCGATCTCACGATCATCGCAGAAGGCCCTGTTCTCGCAATCCGCCAGCCCGAGGAGAAGCTTGCGGCGATGGACGATTGGAACCAGACACATCACAGCGCTTCGGGATTGCTCGAGCGGGTTCGCAAATCCGATATCCTGCCGGTCGAAGCCGAAGCCTGTACGCTGGCGTTCATCGAAAAGCATGTCGAACGAAATACTGCACCGTTGTGCGGCAATTCGATCTGGCAGGATAGACGCTTTCTCACCCGCTACATGCCTACGCTGGAAGCTTATCTTTTTTATCGCAATATCGACGTCAGCAGCCTGAAGGAACTCGCCCAGCGCTGGCGGCCAGACCTCATGGCGGGATTCAAGAAACAAAACGCCCATACGGCGCTTGCGGATATCCGCGAATCCGTCGAAGAACTCAAGTACTACCGGGAGCACTTTATACGACTGGACTAGCAGCGTGTTGAAAAACACGCTGCTGGTCTCGCGCCTGGATGTCAGCAGACCGCTGGACCACGGCTGACCGCCGGTCAACTCTCCAGCTGCGCGATCGCCCAATCGATATGTTCGCGGACAAGCTCGGAGACTTCGCTACGGCGCCGGGAAAGTGCCGCGATTACTTCGGGCGATGCGGGTCCGTTGCCGAGCGCAACGGCCAGGTTTCGCAGCCATTGCTCGTAGCAGATCCTGCGTATCGCCGAGCCTTCAGTATTTTCTAGAAACTGGTCTTCGGACCAGTTGAACAGGTCCAGCAACCCGGCATTTTCCAACCCATGACGCGGAGTAAAGTCATCCTCCAGTGTAGGGCTTGCATAACGGTTCCATGGACAGTACAGCTGACAGTCATCGCAGCCAAAAACGCGATTGCCGATCGCCGACCTCAGTGATAGCGGAATCTCACCTTTGTTCTCGATCGTCAGATACGAAATACAACGCCGTGCGTCGAGTTGTTTTGGACCCACGATGGCGTCGGTCGGACACACGGTGATGCATGCCCGGCAGTTGCCACATGAATCCTCAGTCTCAGGTGGGTCAATCGGGAGAGGGACGTTGGTGAATAGTTCGCCCAGGAAGAACCACGAGCCGGCTTCCCGATTGAGCAACAGGCTGTGTTTGCCGATCCAACCCAACCCGGCTTTCTGCGCCAGAGCTTTTTCGAGCACCGGTGCGGAATCGGTAAAGGCGCGAAACTTGGAATCGAATTCGTTGGTTGCTTCGTTGATTTTCCGGCCGAGGGTTGCCAGGCGTCGCCGCACAACTTTGTGATAATCGCGGCCAAGTGTGTAGCGGGAGATGTAGGCTTTGCTGGAATCGTGGAGAACTTCCAGAGGCTGGCTGTCGGCAGCAAGGTAGTCCATGCGGGCACTGATCACACGGCAAGTGTCGGGTTCGAGCAAATCGGGGTGCAGGCGCTTTTCAAGATTACGTTCGAGGTAACCCATCTCACCCTGGAAACCTTTTGCCAGCCAGGCGCGAACATGCGGGGCGTGTTCAGATAAATCCAGATCTGTGACCCCCAGTTGCTGGAAGCCAAGCTCCCTGCTCCACAGATGAATATCTTCTTTGAGTTGCTGGTAGTCCAATTTCCGCGTACCTGCCTCAGCGCAGTCTGCTCAAGTATAATGTGCAGCGTTATAGATGGAGTTTCGATGCTCGAGCAACTATACACAGGAACCCAGTGCCGGGAGCTTGATCGGATCGCGATTGAAGAATTCGGCACGTCGGGATTCGATCTCATGCAGCGAGCGGGTCGCGTCGCGTTCGCTGAGCTGTTGGATTCCTGGCCGGAAGCTCGCAGGCTGAGTATCTGTTGCGGCAAAGGTAACAACGCAGGTGATGGCTACATCATTGCCGGACTTGCGAAATCCATGGGTTTAACGGTCGAGCTGCTGCAAATCGGTGATCCGGGCGTTCTGCAGGGAGACGCCGGACAAGCGCGTGACTGGGCGCTGTCCGAAGGTGTCCAACCCACGATTATCGATTCCGATGATATCCAGCTCACTGGTGATGTCATTGTGGATGGGCTGCTCGGTACCGGGCTCAGCCGCCCGCTGCGCGGCTCGTATGCAGCGATGGTGCGAGCGATAAATTCAGCTGCTGCACCGGTGCTGGCAGTTGATGTGCCTACCGGGGTGAACGCCGACACGGGAGCCTGCGCAGACCCGACGGTTGCAGCGGACGTCACGGTTACTTTCATCGGGCGCAAACGCGGCCTGTACAGTGGTCCCGGGGTCAGTGCCGCTGGTCGAATCGTGTATGCCGAACTCGAGGTCGGCAATGCCGTCCTGGACCTTGTACGCGGTATTCCACTACTCGATATTCACTCGTTGCTCGCCGCGCAACCGCTGCCGAAGCGAGATCGCAATGCCTATAAGCAGGCCCTTGGCCATGTCGTCGTTGTAGGTGGTGATCACTCGATGGGCGGTGCGGTGTTGCTCGCGGCCGAAGCTACCCTGCGAGTGGGTGCCGGAATGGTCAGCGTGGTCACCCGTGCCGTGCACAGAAACGCGATTCTGGCGCGGCGTCCCGAGTTGATGGTGGTAGATGCAGATGACCCGGCTGCGCGGGATGAGATATTGAATCGCGCAAGCACGTTTGTTGTCGGGCCGGGTCTTGGCCGGCAGCAGTGGGGACTTGATTTGTTGCAGGAAGTACTTGCGCTGGCAAAACCGACAGTAGTTGACGCAGATGGTCTCAATGCGCTGGCGCATCTCGACCTGGAGGTGCGCGGACCGGTTGTTGTTACGCCGCATACCGGCGAGGCAGCAACATTGTTGAACAACGACTCAGCGACAGTACAACAGGATCGATTCGCGGCGGCCTGTGCGTTGGCGTCACGCGTTTCGGGCGTTGCGGTTCTTAAAGGAGCAGGCACGGTGATCGCGTCTCACGATGCAGATGAATCGGTTGTGCTCGGCGTATGCGCGCATGGTAATCCAGGTATGGCAACTGCGGGCATGGGGGACGTGTTGGCTGGGATTGTTGGCGGCTTGTTAGCCCAGGGGTGTTCTACGACGGATGCTGCTGTCTATGGCGTGTGTTTGCACAGCTGCGCAGGAGATCTTGCACTTGAACAAGTTGGTGAACGTAGCCTGCTGGCTACCGATTTATTGCCACACTTAATATTGTTATTGAAAGAGGTGTGAACGATTGTCAGCACATCTATTCTTCGTTTTCGCTCTTGCTGAACGAACAGTTTCATAGCAGAGCATCCTCATGGTAAAAATTGAATCTACCTATCTGCAAGATCAGGCGGCGACCGAAGAATTCGGAAGACAACTTGTCCAACAGCTGGATAGGGCTGCGTTAGTATTTCTGCGGGGTCAACTTGGTGCTGGAAAGACGACCCTCGTGCGAGGCATACTGCGCGAACTTGGTTACACAGAGGCCGTGAAGAGTCCGACATATACTCTGCTTGAGCCGTATGAACTGGAAAATCGGACTGTTTATCACTTTGACTTTTATCGGATTGTCGACAGCCAGGAACTGGATTTTATTGGCATCGACGAGTTGCTCGACACGGATGCGACGAAACTCATCGAATGGCCTGAACAAGCGAAAGACCGTCTGCCGGAGCCGGATGTAGATGTATTTTTGTCTCTCGAAGGAGAGGGTAGACGCATTGAGATCATGTTGCCTGACTAGCAGCGTGTATTGCCTGCTGGCACTTTCTCTGTCGGCGTGAATCGCCGACGCTCAGCAGTCGACGAGAAAACTCGAAAGCGTACGAGTCCGCGAAGCACCAGATTACACACGCGTAGTGTTCGACATATCGGCTCCCGTCGAATATGAAATTTTCACTCTCGAAAATCCACACCGGGTCGTGATCGATCTGAAAAACACGCGTGCCAACACCGGGTTCGACCCACGAGTGGTCGCAGTAGGCCGCGATTTGCTCAAGGACTTGCGTGCTGCTCCACGAAATGACGACTACCGCATCGTTCTCGACGTCAAGCAGCGTCTGCAACCAAAAGGTTTCACACTCAATCCTGTAGCGCCTTACGGTCATCGACTCGTGGTTGACCTCTACGGTGGCACCACAGTATCCAGGCAGGTAGTAGTGCCGAAGCCGGATGGACGGCGTGACATCATCATCGCTATCGACGCAGGTCATGGCGGCGAGGACCCGGGCGCACTTGGTCCGAATCGCGTGAAAGAGAAAATTGTGGTGCTGCAGATCGCGGAACGGTTGCGTAGGAAATTCGCAGCAGCCCAGGGCTATGAACCCGTGATGGTGCGCAAAGGCGATTATTATGTCGGGCATCGCAAACGCATGCAGATAGCGCGCAACGTTCGCGCGGATCTGTTTCTCTCCATTCATGCGGATGCGTTCAAAAGCCCGGATGTCTCCGGTGCTTCGGTGTACACATTGTCGGATCGCGGCGCTTCCAGTGAGACTGCCCGTTGGCTTGCTGAAAAGGAAAACAGGGCCGATCTGATAGGTGGGGTTGGTGACGTCAGCCTCGACGACAAAGACGATCTGCTCAGACACGTCCTCCTGGATCTATCGATGGATGCAAACCGCTCGGCCGGCATCGAAGCAGGTGAGAGTGTGGTGCGCAATCTCAAACTGGTCGCGAAGATGCACAAGAAGCGGGTAGAACAGGCGGGCTTCATCGTCCTCAAGTCGCCGGATATTCCTTCCATCCTGGTGGAAACCGGATTCATCTCAAATCCTGCTGAAGCCCGCAGACTAAGCTCGACGGACTATCAGGAAAAGCTCGCCGGTGCCCTGTATGCGGGTGTGCGCAATTTCATGGAGGACAACGCGCCCGAAGGCACGCTTGTCGCCTGGCGACGCGAACGCAGTGGCCAGCATTACACGATTACCCGCGGCGATACCCTGTCCGGCATTGCGGTGCGCTACGGCATCAGTGCCCGCCGAATCAAGGAAGCCAACGGTATCTCCGGAGATTCAATTCGCGTTGGCCAGGTGATCGTCATACCCGCCGGTTGATTGCCGGTGCTTCAGCCCACTGATTTCCTGTTCGATCCACGGCTCGATTGCCGGTACGTTCCGGAGTCTGCGAGAATGGCGTCATGGAGACAGGTGACCGAATCAGACAACTCAGTGAGTTCGTGGCAAATCAGATTGCTGCGGGTGAAGTCGTCGAGCGTCCGGCGTCTTTGGTCAAGGAACTGCTGGAGAACAGTCTCGACGCCGGGGCAACGCAGATCGAGGTGCATACCGATCGCGGTGGTGTGAAGCAGGTGCTGGTCCGCGATAACGGTTGCGGCGTTCACCGCGACGATCTGCGACTCGCGGTGAACCGGCATGCCACCAGCAAGATATTCGATGCGCTGGACCTCAACGGTGTGGCCAGCCTTGGATTCCGTGGTGAGGCGCTTGCCAGCATGGGCTCGGTAGCGCGCCTGAGTATGACCAGCCGGACCGCCGATGCGGCTGAAGGCTTTGGCATTGAAATCGAAGGGGACCGGGAGATGGCGTTCGCACCGCGACCGCATCCGGCAGGCACTACCGTCGAGATCACCGACCTTTTCTACAACACACCCGCCCGGCGGAAATTCCTCAAGACCGAGCGGACGGAGCAGGCGCACATCGATCGAGTGGTCCGCTGTGTGAGCCTTTCGCGCTTCGATGTGGGGTTCGAACTCCAACAGGGTGCGGGACGCGGCAGGCTGTTGCTACCTGCGGGTAAACCGCAATCGCGGCTGGCGCGGGTGCTGAGCCAGGAATTCGTGCAACGCTCGATTGCGATCGATGAGGCCAGCGCCGAGATGCACCTGCATGGCTGGGTGGGTTTACCCACGCATTCCCGCAGTCAGACTGATCAACAGTATTTTTTCGTGAATGGCCGGGTGGTGCGCGACAAGCTGGTTGCGCACGCGATCCGCCAGGCCTACCGCGATGTTCTGTTCCACGGGCGGCATCCGGTCTTCGTCCTGTTCCTCGACGTTCCGCCCGATGTTGTGGACGTCAACGTCCACCCGACGAAGCACGAAGTCCGCTTTCGCGATTCGCGAATGATCCATGATTTCATCTTTGGCATGCTCAATCGCGCCTTGCGTGAGGTGCGTCCGGACAGCGCGCCGCCGCCGCTGCAGCCGCAATCCGGTGAGGTCGTTGCAACTCAGACCGGACTCAATCTGGTCGCTGAATTGCCTGCACCGTATGCCTTCCAGCGGACTTCCGGCAGCGGCGCGCGCCGCGCACCGGAAACATCCGTTGCGAGCGCGTACCACGCGACACCCGGGGTTGCAGCAGAGCGTGATGCAGAGGCAAAAGGTAGTGTCCCACCGCTTGGTTTCGCGATCGCGCAACTGCACGGGATCTACATTCTGGCCCAGAACGCTGATGGTCTGGTCGTGGTAGACATGCACGCCGCACACGAACGAATTACTTATGAGAACCTCAAAGGTCAGATGGCACAGGGCGAAGTGGCCAGACAGCGGCTGCTGGTGCCGTTGCTGGTGAACGTGAGTGAAGCCGAGGCGGAGCTGGTGGAGGATGTCGCACCCGCGCTCGTGTCCCTGGGCCTGGTGGTGGAGCGCAGCGGACAACAGGCTGTCGCAATTCGGGAAGTCCCCGCATTGTTGGCCAGCAGCGATGTCGAAGAACTCACCCGGGATCTTCTGACGGACTTTGCGGAGTTCGGCTCGACGCAGAGAATCGTCCGCGAGCAGGAGAGGCTCCTTGGCACCATGGCGTGCCATGGATCGGTCAGAGCCAACCGCCAGCTGACGATCGCCGAGATGAACAGCCTCCTGCGGACGATGGAGTCCACGGAAAACGCCGGCCAGTGCAACCACGGCCGGCCGACCTACCTGGTGCAATCCCTCACAGATCTGGATCAGCTCTTCTTGCGCGGTCAGTAGCATGCGGCAGACTGAACCGCGCACGGTACTGGCGCTGACTGGTCCAACTGCCGTCGGCAAGACCGAAGTGGCGATCGCGTTGGCCCAGCGGCGGCCGATCTCCCTTATCAGTATCGACTCCGCCATGGTTTATCGGGGCATGGATATCGGTACTGCAAAACCGGCTGCTGCGCTCCTCGAGTGTTATCCGCACGCGTTGGTCGACATTCGCGATCCGCTCGAGGCGTACAGTGCGGCCGAATTCCTCCGCGATGCCGATGCCGCCGTCCGGCAGGCCTGGCAGGCCGGGCGTTTGCCGGTACTGGTGGGTGGCACGATGCTCTATCTGCGAATCTTTCGTGAGGGTCTTGCTGCCATGCCGGGGGCGAATACGGCTGTCCGTCGCAGACTTAATGCCCAGGCCGCCGCGACTGGCTGGAGCACACTGTATGAAAGGCTCTGCGATATTGACCCGGTTGCAGCGGCGAAGATTCACCCGAACAACCACAGCCGGCTACAGAGAGCGCTGGAAGTCTTTGAACTGACCGGACGACCGATCTCGCAGTTCTGGGAAGGCGGCACGGCCGCTGATGCCGGGAACCGGCTTGACGCAAAACTACTCGAACTTGCGATCGAACCCGATGATCGCTCGGTGCTGCATAGCCGAATCGAGCAGAGATTTGACGCTATGCTTAAAGCCGGGTTCCTCGCAGAGGTCGCAGGACTTCGCGCGCGCGGCGATCTGAATCTGTCGCTCCCGGCGTTGCGGGCAGTTGGCTACCGCCAGGCGTGGGAGCATCTGGAAGGCATTGTAGACGCCGCGGGGATGCGTGCGCGCGCGCTTGCAGCGACCCGCCAGCTTGCCAAGAGGCAACTCACCTGGCTGCGCGGATGGTCGTGGATGAAGCGGTTTGCGTGGGGGGATCCTGCGCAACTGGCTGCCGAAATCGAACGCGAACTTACCTGACTTAAGCCGCCACAAGCGCCGGAAACCGCTGTGTTCAGTGGATCTTGCATTATCCTGAGGGTGCCCCCATAGTAATTCTCCGCCAGCAAGGAATGCAGCTTCCAGCCGGTAGGCAGCCAGGAAACAAAAGAACAACGAAACAAAGTAAAGAGAAGCATCCATACAAGGAGAGGGAAATGTCAAAAGGGCATTCACTACAAGACCCTTATCTCAACACGCTGCGCAAGGAAAGAATCCCGGTATCCGTATATCTGGTTAATGGGATCAAGCTGCAGGGACAAATCGAGTCGTTCGATCAGTTCGTGGTGCTCTTGCGCAACTCTGTGAGCCAGATGGTTTACAAACATGCGATTTCCACTGTGGTGCCTTCCCGTAATATTCGGGTAGCAGGTGCCGATGCCGAAGAAGAATCTGAGGCAGCCACCACGGAAGAATCGTAGTACTGTCGCGCGCTATTGCTGGTCAGCTGACCGTTGATTGCGTGACAAGGAGCGTATTTGTTCTTTGATCGTCCGGACGCCGGCCGTACAGCGGTTGTTCTTCACGTCCACTTCAGACAGGCCACTGCCAGCTCTTCGCTGGCGGCAACCGACGCGCTTGATGAGTGCATCGAGCTTGCGGCTACCGCGGATATAGCGGTGGTTGAGACCATTACCGCCAGCCGGGACATGCCTCATCCTCGTTGGTTCATCGGCAGTGGCAAACTCGAAGAAATTCGCGCAACGCTTGGTCAGGGGGATGCCGATCTCCTGCTGGTCAACCATGAGCTGAGCGCCGGGCAACAGCGAAATCTGGAGGAAGGACTGCAGTGCAGGGTGATGACGCGCACGGAGTTGATTCTGCACATCTTTGCTGATCGTGCCCGCACATACGAAGGTCAGTTGCAGGTGGAACTTGCGCAACTGAAACATGCCCAGACTCGTCTGATCCGCGGCTGGACCCACCTGGATCGGCAGAAAGGCGGAATCGGCTTACGCGGCGCGGGCGAGAAGCAATTGGAGCTCGACCAGCGGATGTTGAGCGACCGGCTCAGGACCGTTGAGAAGAAGCTGTCGGAGGTCGCCCGCCGTCGCCAACTTGGTCGCCGCCGTCGGCAGCGTTCACACACGAAAACTGTTGCCCTGGTCGGCTACACGAATGCGGGAAAGTCGACCCTGTTCAACGCCCTGACGACAGCGCAGGTGCTTGTCGAAGACAAGCTTTTCGCAACGCTTGATCCGACGATGCGTCGCTTGAGCATTCCCGGCATAGGCCACGTCGTGCTGGCGGATACCGTAGGATTCATCAGCCATCTGCCGCATTCCCTGATAGAAGCCTTCAAGGCGACGCTCGAAGAGGTCGCCAACGCCGATCTGCTACTGCACGTTGTGGACGTTTCGGGGTCTGATGAAGAAAGGCGGGTCGCTCAGGTGAACACAGTGTTGCAGGAGATCGGTGCGCGGGAAATTCCCACTGTTATGGTCTGCAACAAGATCGATGCTCTTCGAGGAGAATCATCACATCAGCTTTACGCGCACGGTGATTGCGGATCGGTGGAGGTGAGCGCGCTGACTGGGCAAGGCATGGAGGAAGTCATCGATGTCATAGCCCGTTGCCTGGGTGTAGGTGTGCCGACAGAAATTCTGCTCGAAGTCGAAGACGGTAAGACACGAGCGTGGCTCTATCAGCTTGGCGCTGTCATTGATGAAAAACTCAGCGAAGACGGTCGCGTGGCGTTGACGCTCCAGGCGGATCCGCAGCTTCTTGCTACACTGCGGACAAAATCGTCGGTTCTGTTGCAGACGGGCGATGCGCTACCTAAACTTTCAGCCCCGGCGGTTTAGACCAGCCCGGCTGGCGATTCCCCGGCGCAAGCCGCAGGGGCAGGAATTGATCCGCGATGCGGTAACTCATGTATTATTCGACCGACCCGTGGAAGAAAACTCATATGTGTGTGAGTTTCGGGACAAGAACCAATTAAACGGAGTGACGAAAATGGCTTGGAATGAGCCTGGCGGCGGAGACAAAGACCCCTGGGGTAGCCGCGGAGATCAAGGACCGCCTGATCTGGATGAGGCGTTCAAGAAGTTACAGTCACAGCTTGCCGGAATTTTCGGCGGCGGACGCGGCGGTGGTGGCTCAGGCAAGGGCTTCAGCGCTGGTCTGTACGCGCTGATTC
>CBDUDJ010000023.1:0-11652 GCA_965365885.1 uncultured Gammaproteobacteria bacterium | reverse complement strand
TTATTCATGCCGCAACCATGGTCACGGCCGGCGTCTATCTGATCGCCCGCATGCACGATCTCTACCTGCTTTCAGCCGATGCGCAGTTCGCAGTCGCGATGGTGGGGCTTGCGACCCTTTTCATCGCTTCGTTCACCGCGTTGGTGCAAACCGACATAAAGCGGATTCTCGCCTACTCGACGATGAGCCAGATCGGTTACATGTTCTTTGCGCTCGGGATCGGCGCCTGGTCTGCGGCGATCTTTCATCTGATGACACATGCATTTTTCAAGGCACTGCTGTTCCTTGCTGCCGGTTCGGTAATCCTCGCCGTTCACCACGAGCAGGATATTTCCCGGATGGGTGGTTTGTGGCGCCGCCTGCCGGTGCCGTTTGCAAGCATGGTGATCGGTTCGGCAGCCCTCGCCGCATTGCCCTTCACCTCCGGCTACTACAGCAAGGACCTGATTCTTCTGACCAGCCTCGATCAGCCTGGCGGCGGATGGCTGTGGGGAATCGCGGCGATCGCGGCGTTCCTGACAGTGCTGTACAGCGCACGCCTGATCTTCCGGGTCTTTTTCGGTGAGATGGTAACCCAGCCGGAAGACAGGTCTGGTCTCAACATGAACATTCCCCTGATCGTTCTTGCGGCAGCGTCTGTCGCCGGTGGCTGGTTTGGTCTCTCTGCGGTGGCTGAAGTACTGCCGGACGGCGGCATCGATGCAAACGAACACCATGGCATTATGGTCTGGGTTACCGCTGCCGTACCACTGGTCGGCCTCCTCGCGGGCTGTCTGGTATTCGGCACGCGCAGGTTCGACATCACGCACCTCAGCAGATCTCCAGCAACCCAGGCATTACGAAAATTCTGGTTTGGCGGCTGGGGATTCGATACGTTGTATCAGCGCCTGTTGGTCGATCCATTTGTAGCACTTGCGCGACTCAACAAAAACGACGCGGTCGATGCAATCTTCCGCGCGATCGTCGTTGTTGCGGGCGGCTTGAACAAAATGTTTGCGTTGACTCAGACCGGCAAGCTGCGTTGGTACGCTGCGAACATGGCTCTGGGTCTTGCGACCGTCATCCTGCTGGCGGTGGTGCTGGCATGAGTCTGAGTCTGCTGATCATCGCGTTATTCAGCGGCGGGCTCCTCGCCTGGTTCAGCGAGCGCCTGCACCCAGCGGCCCCTCGCTGGGTCAGCGTCGCCGTGTTGCTCGCCACAATCGGCTACCTGGCAACAGGCTGGTTGTCCGGGCCAGGTGAGAACGGCATTTACGCTGCGGTGAATGTGCCCTGGATTCCGGCCTTCGGAATCTCGTTGAAGTTTGCGATGGATGGTCTGAGTCTGCTGCTGGTTGCGCTGACCCTCTTTCTCGGTCTGGTTGCGGTCGCCTCCTCCTGGACCGAAATAGAATCCCGAACAGGCGCCTTCCAGTTCAACATACTGTGGACGCTCGCCGGTGTTGTCGGCGTCTTCACCGCAATGGATCTGTTTGTCTTCTTCTTTTTCTGGGAAGTCATGCTGATCCCGATGTATTTTCTGATCGCGATCTGGGGTCACGAAAATCGCCGCTACGCTGCAATGAAATTCTTTCTTTTTACCCAGATCAGCGGCCTGGCTCTACTCCTGGCAATTCTCACACTCGCCTATGTGAACTACAGCGTGAGCGGGTCGCTGACTTTCGACTACGAGATTTTGCGCCATGCCGACATTCCGGCCACGACCGCTCGCTGGCTCATGCTGGGATTTTTCATCGCCTTCGTGGTCAAACTACCGGCCGTGCCGTTCCATACCTGGCTGCCCGATGCGCACACTCAAGCCCCAACAGCCGGCAGCGTCCTCTTAGCCGGTATTCTTTTGAAGACCGGCGCCTATGGCCTTATCCGTTTCGTCGTGCCGCTGTTCGAAGACGCCGCCATGGACTTTCGTTTTCCCGCGATGCTGCTCGGCGCCATCAGTGTCGTCTATGGCGGTTACATGGCCTACAGCCAGTCGGATTTCAAGCGCCTGGTCGCCTACTCGAGCGTAAGCCACATGGGTTTTGTTCTGCTCGGAGTTTTCGCCTGGAACCAGCTTGCTCTGCAGGGCGCTGTCGTTCAGATGATTGCACACGGTTTCTCGTCGGCCGCTTTGTTCATGATTGCCGGCGCAATACAGCAACGGCTGCATACCCGGGAGCTTGGCCAGATGAGCGGACTGTGGGCCCGCGCTCCGCGGATGGGCGTCGTGACGCTGTTCTTTGTGATTGCATCGCTGGGCATGCCAGGCCTGGGCACATTCGTCGGTGAATTTCTCGTTCTGCTCGGAGCGTTCCAGGTCAACGTGAGCCTGACAATAGTTGCTGCCGTCGGAATAATCGTAGCTGCGGTTTACTCGCTTTCGTTGATGCAGCGGTCATTTCAGGGACCGGAGAATCCCGCTATCGATGCAATGCCTGATTTCGATTTTCGCGAGCTAGCCGTCATGATCGTCATGGCAGCGGCACTGGTCTGGCTCGGCATCTTCCCGCAGGGTGTGCTCAACCTGTCAGAACCGGTGATCGCAGCCCTGGGGGTGGCCCTGTGACGACTCAGGATTTCGCCGCGATTGCGCCTCATCTGGTGCTCACGACAGGCATTCTCGTCATCCTGCTCATCGTCTCTTTCTGGCGCCGACCCGCGCTCATTGCAGCAGCAACTATCATCACGCTCGTCGCAACACTCGTTACAACAATCACCGGCTCTGACAATTTGCCACACGTAATCGATGATTTTTTGATCGTAGACCAGATCAGCACGTTCATGAATGTGCTGTTCATTCTCGCCGCGCTCGTCACCACAGTTCTTTCGCGCTCCTATCTTGCAGGCAAGACGCGCGAACCGGAAGAATTCTACATCCTGCTCGCCACAGCGACGCTCGGCGCGATGACCCTGGTGGTTGCCAACCACTTCGGCGCACTCCTCCTTGGCCTGGAAATTCTTTCGATCTCTCTGTACACGCTGATTGGATATCCTGAAGAGGGGCATCCACCACTCGAAGCGACAGTCAAGTACCTGATTCTTTCCGGGGTGGGTTCGTCCATCATGCTGTTTGGTATCGCCCTGATGTACACCACGACCGGCGTTCTCACATTTGAATCGCTCACGGCACAATGGACGACCGGTTCAAACATGGAACTGATCTTCATCATCGGTCAGGTGATGTTCGTCAGTGGTATCGCGTTCAAGCTATCGCTGGTGCCTTTTCACATGTGGACCCCCGATGTATATGAGGGCGCACCTGCGCCGATCACCGGCTATCTGGCAACAGTATCGAAGGCGTCTGTGTTCATCGTGATTCTGCGATACTTCTTCAACTCCGACGCAGCAGACAATGGTGCGATCTTCGCAATCATTGCCTTATTCGGCGTCGCATCGATGATTGTTGGTAACCTGCTGGCGCTGTTACAGAACAACCTCAAGCGCATGCTCGCGTACTCTTCGATTGCCCACTTCGGCTATTTGATGATCGCGCTGCTGGCTCTGTCGCGCCTGACAGACCAACACATGGCGATCGAGACGAGCCTTGTTTATCTTGCCGGTTACTTCGCGATGACGCTCGCGGCCTTCGCGGTCATAACCATGCTGTCGACCAGCGGGTTCATCGGCGAAGAAGACCGGCTGGATGCAAGTGAGCTTGCAGACTACGAAGGTTTGTTCTGGAAGCACCCGGTTGCGGCGGTGGTGCTCACCATAGCGATGTTGTCACTTGCCGGTATTCCGCTGACCATCGGATTTATCGCTAAATTTTACCTGCTGATGGCTGGTATCGGCGGGGCATTGTGGGTACTGATCTGGGCGCTGATCATCGGTAGTGCGATTGCGATCTACTATTATTTGAGAGTTGTCATCACCATGACGCGGCAGTCGAGCGAATCGCATGGTAAAACGCACTCGTTGGAGTGGGACAGCCTTGCGACAGCGGTGTTGCTTGGCATTGCGGTAATCGCGCTGGGGGTGTATCCGCAGCCCGTTATCGATCTGGTTCGTAACCTGTTGACGACAATTGGTTGAAGAAGAGGCTAAAGTGAAGAAACTATCGATTACCATCCCTCGCGGGGACGTTTAGGAGGAAACATGACCAAGTCAGTCAAAGTGCGTGACTACATGCTGAAAAGGCCTGTGCTGGTTCATCCGGATTCCGATCTGTTTGATGCCATTCACAAGATTCTGACGGCAAAGATCTCTGGAGTTACCGTGGTGGATGATCGTGAGAAGCCGGTAGGCATGTTGTCCGAGCTCGATGCGCTGCGGGCCATTCTGTCCGGTACGTATTATCAGGAAGAGGTGGGAACCATATTGGTCCAGGACCATATGACGCAAGGCTGCGAGACAGTCGGCCCTGATGACGACATCATCGATGTCGCGGTGTCGATGCTCGATCACAAGCACCGCCGGCGCCCGGTCATCGACAGCCACGGTAATCTGGTTGGCCAGTTGAGCTGTCGCCAGTTGTTGAAAGGCGTTAAGGATTTCGACGTTCCACAACGCAAGCGCGAGGGGTGAAACAATTGCTACGACCGACCCCAGTGTCCGGGCAAGCGGCACCGCGGGGGGTTTCGGGGCTCTGCAGTTTGAGGGTCTTAAACACGGTCTTCTTATAACGTATTGATGTTGTACCGGTTCGTCCGGGACCGGAGAATCAGACGAATGACGTAGCGGGGGAAAGCTATGAAATTGGTCCACGAGTTGCTACAGCACAAAGGTGATCACATCTGGTCTGTCAAACCCGAAGACTGGGTCTACGACGCAATCGAGATGATGGCCGAGCGGGAGGTCGGCGCACTGCTTGTTATGCAGGATGCGAAGATGGTGGGGATTGTCTCGGAGCGCGACTACGCGCGAAAGGTCATCTTGAAAGACAAATCGTCAAAACTGACTAAAGTGTCGGAAATCATGAGTCGCGAAGTCCTCCACGTGGACCAGCACCGCCACGTCAACGAGTGCGTTCTGATCATGAAAGACAATCACATCCGCCATCTGCCCGTTGTGGAAGACGGCAAGGTGATCGGCATGCTTTCGTTGCGGGATCTTTTCTCAACCATCATTGACGATCAGGCAAGCACGATCGATCAGATGCAACACTACATTCGCGGCGAGGTCTGACTAACTGTCCAGCGCCTTGTAAAACCTCGAGGCTGAGTACGGCCGACAGCCGGACTGCTGGTTACTCAGCGACGATCCCTGTCGCGCTGGTAGTTTTCAAAAGCCCGCTCAACCATCGGCCGGCGGGCGCCTGGTGGCACCTTGAGAGCGTAGTCTGGATCCTTCTCAGCTTCCGAGGAAATTATGTGCATCGCGTGGGCGGCCGTAATATGACCGGCAAACCCTTGAGTGTCCTGCATCTGATTGATCGCCATTTTCATCATTCGTAGCTGCATTGGATCGTTGTCACTGATCCGCTCCGCGTACTCGATCACCGCAGACGTCAGATCTGCGGCAGGATACACGCGGTTCACCACTCCCAGCTCCTTTGCTTCGTGCGCATCGAGAAAACGACTCTCATAGAGAAACTCTTTGGCTTTGCGCGGGTGAACGTCCCAGGGGATGCTGAAGTACTGAAAATTCGATCCCAGAAACATCGCATCTTCGGCCGCATAAATGATGTCCATGGCCGATGCCACCATCCAGCCTGCAAATATGCAGTAACCCTGAACCCCGGCGATTGTCGGCTTGGGAATATTGCGCCAGCGCAGGGTTTTTTCGACAAAGTTTTCTCTGGAATGATCGAATCGACCGCGCAGCCCGGCCTGCAATGGCCGCTCGTCTCGATCGCTTTTTTCATCCGGCGTGCCGAGGTCATGGCCACCTGAAAAGTGATCTCCCGCGCCGAAGAGAGCGATGACATGCACATTGCTGTCCGCGCCTGCGGTCGCGAACGCAGCATCGAGCTCTTCGAGCAACTGGCGGCTCTGCGCGTTACGATACTCTGGCCGATTCGTCGTGATTCGCGCAACCTTTGCCACGACCTCATAGTCTATGAACTCAAATTTCATGCTTGTTGCTCCACGCTGGTGCCGGAGGTTGGACCCTGACCGGTGACTTCCAACGCCACCAGTCGTTCATATTCGGCGCGGTCCATGCCCAGCAATTGATTGAATACGGCAAATGAATGTTCGCCCTGCAGCGGTGCGGCGAGCCGAACGCCGGCCCGGGTCCGGCTGAAATCTACCGGCAGTCCGGACTGCCACATCCTGCCGGTTTCCGGATGATCCACGACGACCATGTGACCGCGCTCGCGTAAGGCCACATCCTCTGCCACCTCCCGGGCATTCAGTACAGCCGCTGCTGGAATGCCCTGCTCGCATAATTTTTGCGCGAGCTCCAGTTTGTCCCAGGCAGCCGTCTTTACTCGTAACCATTCGTCAATTTCCGCTTCAGCGGCTTTGCGCTCGTGACCGGATTTGTATGCGCTGCCATCGATCTCGAGTAATTCACAAAGCGCAACCCACTGCTGATCGGATTCGACGGCGATGGCAAGCCATTGGTCATCGCCAAGCGCCGGAAAAATACCGTGGGGTGCAAAGCAGGGGTGCAGATTACCCTTCGGCCCGCGCACCTCGGCGTTCAGCTCAAATTCCAACCAGGCATCGCCAATGAAAGTGAAATTTGCCTCCTGCATGGACAGATCAACGTACTGACCTTCACCGGTGCGATCCCGATGCAGCAGCGCGAGCGCGATGGCAGCAAAGCCACAAAGACCGGCGACAGGATCCGGGTACATCTGTCCGGAGTTGAGAGGATCGCCATCGACATACCCCAGCAACGCTGACATCCCTGAGGATGGCTCTATGGTGCCGCCGATCCCCGGCACGTTCGCCCAGGGTCCGCTGGCGCCATACGCAGAAAGACTCGCCATCACGATATCGGGCTTGATGGCCTTCAGCTGTGCATAGTCGAGCCCGAAATTTCCCATCACTCGTGGCGAAAAGTTATCGGCCACGAAGTCGGCTTGAGCGACAAGTGACTTGAACACCGCCACACCTTCCGCGCTGCTGAGATCTAACGTAATGCACTTCTTGTTGAGGTTCACGGAGTTGTACAACGGGCTGCAGTTCCACGCATGCTCGGCCTGCTGACCAAGGAGCTTTGGAATCGGGTTCTGATAGGTACCGCGCCAGCTGTCCAGGCGGCCGCGCACTTCGAGCTGAATCACTTCAGCACCATTGAGTGCGAGCAATTCAGTCGCGTACGTTCCAGCCCAGGCCTGGGTCAGGACGATTCCCCGGAATCCAGCAAGCGGACCCGCACCCTGCGAGCCTGCTCTGACAGGCGTGACCTCCGGTGTCCCCGTGGTCACAAACACCGGCTCATCCGATCGAGGCTTACGCATTTCTCGATCCAGACGCCGGTCACTCTGACTCATCACTGCGAACGGACCCGGGTATCGCGTCCCCGCCGGGCTGGCGCGGAAAAACTTGCGAGCGACAAACTGCGCGTTCTCACCAAGGTCGTCCATCTGCAACACCGGCCCGGCAATTACCCTTTGTGCCGCAAGCGCATCAAACAGATCCATCCGCGTCCAGGTCGCCATTGCCGCGCTCAAGCGGTCTGCAAAGCGGTCTTTGTGCTTCGCTCGCAAGCCAGCCTGCTGCAACGTTTTGTCTTCGGCAAGGTCTGCAAGCCCCAGCAGCCGCATCGCCTTCACCCAGAACATCGGCCGCGAGATGGTCAACGCAAAAAATCCGTCTGCCACCGGAACGGGTCCGTCGTTCACATCGCGCGGCAGCTTCCGCGGCCAGACATAGCCGGAATATTGATAACGCAAAGGAGCTGGTGCGAACGTGGAGACACACACCTCCAGCTCCGCAATGTCGAGCAGCTGCCCCGCAGAGTCGTTGGCCAGCTTTTCCAGCAACGCAGCCAGGATACAGCCGAACGCAAACGTACCTGCCTGATAGGAAACCTGATAGCCGCTTGCCTTCAGCGGCTCGCGCCCAACAAGCCCGTTGACGGAAGCCCAGCCGGACAATGCTGCTACCGTAAGATCCGTTCCTGCAAACCGGGATCTCACACCGGTCTGTCCATAAGGCGTGATCGCACACACGAGAGCTTGGGGGTTCAATTCCGCCAACTGCCGATAGTCGAGTTCCCTCCCGGGCAGTGTGTCTGTGACAATCACGTGTGCCGCCGGGATCAGCGCAACGACATCCTCAATTCCGCTGAAGCGTTTGTTGGCAAGGAAGTAACGCGCAGCAATGCTCTCATCGTCACTGAGTGGTGGGTGCCGTCGAATCGGATGACCAGCTTCGGATTCCGCACAGATCACTTCCGCGCCATAATCTGCAAGCAACCGGCTGCACCAGGCGGATGATGCGCGTCTGCCGAGATCGATCACACGTATGCCGGCCAACGTGAGCGTTTTCGTCATCCCCCGGTTGCCTCCCTTTACTGTCCGTCTACTTTAGTGAATCCCAGGGTGCATTGGGAGCCTGCCCGGTAACCGTGGCACGCCACAGCGGCGATTGGTATGGTGCCGGTGTCTTGAATATCCGTAGATACGGGGAAGGAAGCATGGAAACCGCACCGCAACACGCAGGATTTTCCGCTGCGAGGCTCGCGCGCATCACAGAGCATCTCGAAAACAACTACATAGAACCGCAGAAAATCGCGGGTTGCCAGGTCGTAGTCTCACGCCACGGCCACGTTGCTTATCACAACTCGTTAGGCTCGATGGACATCGAACGCGGCAAACCAATGGCGGACGATGCGATATTCCGCATTTACTCCATGACCAAACCACTCACCTCGGTCGCCCTGATGCAACTCTACGAGCGCGGTATGTTCCAGCTGAACGACCCGATTCACCGCCTGCTACCGGATTGGCGCGAGCAACAGGTTTACGTAACGGGCGAAGGCGAACACATCCAACTGCGTAAACCCGATCGACCGATGACGATGCGGCATGTGATGAGCCACATGACGGGCCTCTCTTATGGCGCCACCCATCATCCAGTCGACAAGATGTATCGAACACAAGGCGTGCGTCGTACCGATGGAGAAACGCTTTCAAGTTTTACTGACAAGCTGTCGAACATACCACTGCATTTTGCTCCGGGCGAACGCTGGATGTACTCGTATTCGACGGATGTCTGCGGCCATCTGATCGAACTGCTTTCAGGAATGACACTGGACCGCTACTTCGAAACGCACCTTTTCGAACCGCTCGGGATGACCGATACGGCGTTCAGCGTGGCAGAGGAAAACGCGGGCCGCTTCGCAGCCAACTACGAACGCGCGCCGGATAAATCGCTCCGGTTGATCGACGATCCCGCAACGAGCACATACCTCAAAGCGCCGTCGTTTCTTTCCGGCGGCGGCGGCCTGACCGGCACCACGGCCGACTACCTGCGATTTTGCGAAATGCTGCGCAACGGCGGCAAATTCGATGATGAACGGATCATCGGCTCAAGGACCCTGGATCTGATGCGGCAGAACCACCTGCCTGGCGGGCAGGATCTAGCGCAACTTGCGGTCGGCGATTTCTCCGAGACTGCGTATGAAGGCGTTGGCTTCGGCCTCGGGTTTGCCATGTCACTGAACGAAGTCGATGCAGGAGCGCTCGGCGCAGGCGACTACTACTGGGGTGGCGCTGCCTCGACGATTTTCTGGGTAGATCCGCTGGAAGACCTGATCGTTGTTTTCATGACCCAGCTGATGCCATCGGCCACCTTCAACTTTCGTGGACAGTTGAAGAACATCATTTATTCGGCGATCGAGGACTAGTGTGTGAGGCGCAAGTCGATGAGCGTAAAAAGTACAGAGCGGATCAGAATCACTCACATTCCGAGTGGTCAGGTCGTCGCGGAAGGACCACGCGGCTGGGGCATCACCTCGTTTGAAGGGAATCTGTACATTGGTCGCCGTTACCTGAAGACGCGAAACTTCAAGATGAACTTCCTGCCTGGACTGTGCTTCTACAAGTTCCTGTACGTCTGGCTCGATTTTTCCTGGCCTGGCGGCAAGTCTCGTAACCTGGGTTGGATGTACTGGCTGCCTAACCCGCTGTTCCCGTTCATATGGTTTCGTGTGGCGGTTCCACGCCACCATCCTGACCTGGAGGTCAGTCTGCTATCCTCAAAAAGCTAAGGCTGATTCAGATTCATGTTGTATCTCTGGGTAGGTTTGTTGGACAGTAATAATGCGAACGCGTGGAACAACCCTCTGCAACCACAGTCTCACTTATACTCGGCGCGTTCAGGTGGTGACAACTCTCTCCCCAAACCTCTCAGTCACGCCTGGACGGCCGGGGATTTTTTATGCAGCACTATCGAAGACAGTATGGTACAGACTGCGCTACCGCTTGTTGCTAGAGGCTAAGCCACTTTGAAAGCAGTTTGGTGTGACGAATAAAATCGATTTTTTTCAAGGTGCTAAAGAGTCGATTCCAGCCGTTAGGACAGGTTGTTGACGCGTGCTTCTGTCGCGACCTTCTGCTCATCTGCACTGCCTTTGGCAATGCAGATCGCCCGCAGACCCGACTCATTTTCTTCACGCAGCACGGCAAATGCGTCATCCCAGAATATCGGCCGGCGGAAATAGATATCCAGATCAATCTGCTCCGGCGCATAGCCGCTCATGATCGCGGCAAGCAGGTAGTGCACGCCCATACCACCGCCGATAAGCGGGGCTCGGAATCCGGCCTTCTGCGCAGCCGCCATTTCATAATGAATACTGTTGCCCTCGGAACTGTAGTCCTTTACCTGCTCAGGCGTCAGCTGATAACTGTCGGTATGCAACAACGATGCCGGATTTTCGATCACCGGTGGCGGCCGCTCCCCGGCACCATGCACGCCAACTTTAGCCGGATCCGGTTTCAGTGATCGCCGGCGGGCAGTGATGACCCGCGCGCCGGCCGCATCCTCAAACCAGACATCGGTGTCGATGGTCCGGCCTCGGGGTACATGTGTGACCGCGGTGATGTGGCCTCGCACGGTCAATGGCTCATCAAGCCTGGCCGGTCGATGCTGCACGAGCGACTGCAGCATGTTGACGTTACCTTCGGCGGTGATTCCGCTGTTGATCCCAGCATGGATTGCCTCCCCGATGAAAAAGGAAGGATCAACCGTGTCCGGGTAAACAGATGGATCTAGCCCGCACGCTGTAAGTTTCTCCGCCTGATGAGCCGCGGAGATAATCACCACGTCGGTGAGATACTCGAACCCTTCGTGAGGATCCAGCCACGCAATCGCGCTGTCGTGTTCGTCAGCCACTGTCACAACTTCCCTGCGGTAGCCGCCTACTTTCGCAACCGCAACAGAAACCGATCCGTCTGCCCGCGAATCTCCGGGGCGAACACACTTGCTGTATGGTCGTCTGCCGGATTGCTCAACAGAGTACTGTCGGCATCCACGCTGAAGGGGGTGAGCGCGAGAACTTCCAGCACCTTGGATTTTTCGATGCGATGCAACTTGGCATTGTCGTTAGCCGCAGCGCCGACATGATCGATGAGACCCAACACACCACCCGGCTTGAGTATTTTATGAGCCGCCATCAGCAGGAAATTCGCAGCTTCGGCTCCGCCGTTGTTGTACAGATCGTGAAAGTTCAACGCGAACATCACTGCATCCACGCTCGCCTCCGCCAGCCCGAGGTCCGTAAGCGGCCGGTCGAGGCGCTCGTCCGAGGTTGGCGAATTGCTCATGTGAACGTCGT